>NZ_JBFAQU010000010.1:0-237666 GCF_040678915.1 Micromonospora sp. NPDC049257 | reverse complement strand
GCCCCCTTCAACCCCCTCTCCCTCGCCCTCGGAGCCGAAGCCACCTTCGTCGCCCGCACCATCGACTCCGACCGCAAACACCTCCAAACCGTCCTCCGCGCCGCCGCCCAACACCACGGCGCCGCCTTCGTCGAGATCTACCAAAACTGCAACATCTTCAACGACGGCGCCTTCGACCAACTCAAACAACCCGACACCCGCGACGACCACCTCATCCCCCTCGAACACGGCCAACCCATCACCTTCGGCCGCGACCGACAACACTGCGTCGTCCACCCACCCCACGGATTCGGCCTCGAAATCCGCGACACCGCCACCACCCCACCCGAAAACATCGTCATCCACGACACCACCATCACCGACCCCGCCTACGCCTTCGCCCTCACCCGCCTCCCCGAACACAACCACCGCAACACCCCCATCGGCGTCCTCCGCCAAATCAACCGCCCCTCCTACGACACCCTCGTCCAACACCAAATCACCACCGCCAAAAACACCACCACCGACACCCCCGAACAACAACTCACCAACCTCCTCCACACCGGCGACACCTGGACGATCCCGGCGGCATAGCTGCGCGACCACGGGCCGGAACCTCACCGGCCGCCACCCGCCGAGGCCGACCCGACGCCGTACCGCACCGAGCCGGCAGCGGCGTCGAGCCGCGCACCCGCAGCACTGGATGAACGAGGGGACCACACCGATGAACGCCGGCATCTACGCCGTCAGTGACCTGCACGTGGCGTACCCGGAGAACCGGAAGATCGTGGAGAGCCTCTGGCCCCGCGCGGCCGGCGACTGGCTGATCGTCGCCGGTGACGTCGCCGAACTCTTCGCCGACGTCACCTGGGCGCTGACGCTGCTCAGCGAACGGTTCGGCAAGGTCATCTGGGCCCCCGGAAACCACGAGCTGTGGACCCACTCCCAGGACCCCGTCCGGCTGCGCGGGGAGGAGCGCTACCAGGCCATCGTGCGGCACTGCCGGAGCCTGGGCGTGAGCACCCCGGAGGACGAGTACCCGATGTGGACCGGAGCCGACGGCCCGCTGCTGGTGGCACCGCTGTTCGTCGGTTACGACTACTCGTTCCGCGAACCGGGCGTCACCAGTAAGGAACAGGCGCTGGCCCGCGCCCACGCCGCCGGGGTGGTCTGCGCCGACGAGGTGTTCCTGCACCCCGATCCGCACCCGAGCCGGGACGCCTGGTGCCGGGCCCGGGTGGCGCTGACCGAGACCCGGCTCGCCGGCTGCGACCCGACCGTACCGAAGGTCCTGGTCAACCACTACCCGCTGGTCCGGATGCCCACCGACATCCTGCGCTACCCCGAGTTCGCCCAGTGGTGCGGCACCGAACTCACCGCCGACTGGCACCGCCGGTTCCACGCCCGGACGGTGATCTACGGACACCTGCACATCCCTCGGGTGACCTGGCACGACGGGGTGCGGTTCGAGGAGGTCTCCGTCGGCTACCCCCGGGAGTGGCGCCCCCGCCCCCGCCCCGACTCGTGGCTGCGGCGGGTGCTGCCGGCACCCATCCAGGTCTGACGCCTCAGCCGTCCAGCAGGCGCTTCTTCTGCACCTTGCCCAGCGCGTTGCGGGGCAGGGCGTCGACCAGCCGGACCTCCCGGGGCCGCTTGTGCACCGACAGTTGCCGGGCGACGAAGTCCACCAGCTCCGGCCCGGTCACCCCGTCGCCGACCACGTACGCGGTGACCTGCTGCCCCAGATCCGGGTGCGGCAGGCCCACCACCGCAGCCTCGCGTACCCCCGGGTGGGCCAGCAGCGCCTCCTCCACCTCACCCGCCCCGATCCGGTACCCGCCGCTCTTGATCAGGTCGGTGCTCGCCCGCCCGACGATGCGGTGCCAGCCGTCGGGGCCGACGGTGGCGACGTCACCGGTGCGGAACCAGCCGTCGGCGGTACGGCTCGCCGCGTCGGCGTCCGGCCGGTTCAGGTAGCCGTCGAACAGGGTCGGGCCGGCGACCAGCAGCTCACCCATCGCCGTACCGTCGCTCGGCAGGTCGTGGCCCTGCTCGTCGACGATCCGGGTGCGTACCCCGGGCAGCGGCACCCCGACCGCACCCGGCCGGCGCGGCCCGTCGGCCCGGGCGCTCACCGTGATCAGGGTCTCCGTCATGCCGTACCGCTCGACGACCCGGTGCCCGGTCAACCCGGCGAGGCCGTCGAAGACCGCCGTGGGTAGCGCCGCGCTGCCCGACACCAGCAGCCGCGCGCGGCGCAACGCCCGCGCGGCGGCCGGTGCCGCGGCGATCCGCCCCCAGATCGTCGGTACGCCGAAACACAGCGTCCCACCGGCCGCCGCGTACCGCTCGGGGCGTGGCCGGCCGACGTGGTGCAACCGGCCGCCGATCCGCAACGGCCCGAGCACCCCGAGTACCAGCCCGTGCACGTGGAACAGCGGCAGCCCGTGCACCAGCAGGTCGTCCGGCGTCCACGCCCAGGCGTCGGCCAGCCCGTCCAGGCAGGTGGCGATGGCGGCCCGGGAGAGCAGCGCGCCCTTCGGCGCACCGGTCGTCCCGCTGGTGTAGAGGATCAGGGCGGTCCGCTCCGGGGCGGGCTCCGGATGCGTACCCGCCGACTCCCGGCGCAGGTCGACCGGGACGACCGGCAACCCGGCACCGGCCCCCGGGGAACCGTCGACCGCCGCGCCCACCGGCGCGAGCAGGGCCTGGGCCGCCGAATCGCGCAGGATGTGCTCCCGCTCCCGGGGTCCCGCGTCCGGCGGCACGGGCACCACCGCCGCACCGGCCCGCAGCGCGCCCACCACCCCCACCACGGTCTCCATCGTCGGGGTGGCCTCGACCGCCACCCGGTCCAGGCCGCGCAGGTCGTCGGCGACCGCGGTGGCCAGCCCCTGCAACCGGGACCGGGACAGCACCCGGTCATCCACCCGCACCAGGTCCGGGTGGTCGTCCATCGACGATGACATCGCGGCCAGCAGCGACACGGTCCCGCCCTCTCCGGCAGTTCGGCAGGGCGCGGTGCGGCCCCGTGCCGCCGACGCTAGTGCGGCGGCCGGCCCGTCACCACCCCCGACCGCCGGGGTGTCGGCGCGTCGACCCCGCCGCCGGGCACCACCGGCGGCCGGCACGGTTCAGGGGTCGGTTAAGGGTGCCGGTGCGCCAGCCGCGCCACCTACGGTCGATCCAGACGGATCCGTCGCCGGTCGACGGGGAAGGCGGCACCGACGTCATGACTTCCGAGCACCCACCAGCCGCGCCGTACCTCATGGTCACCGACGCGTCCGACGCCATCGCGTTCTACGCCCACGTCTTCGGCGCGGTCCCGCACCCACGGGAGTGCCTCGCCGACGGGCGGGTGCTCACCGCCGACCTCGTCGTGGCCGGTCACCGGTTCACCGTCAGCGAGTGGGCCGACGTGCCCGCGACGACCCCCCGGCTGCCGGTGCTGACCGTGGAGTCCACCGACCCCGATGCCGTGCTGCGCCGCGCCGTCGCGGTCGGCGCGCAGGTCAGTGCCGCCAACGGCACCCCCCGTGAGGTGCTGCTACGCGACCCGGACGGCCGCAGTTGGGCCATCACCCGGCCCGAACGCCCCGCCTGAGCCGCCCCCGCGCCCACACGGGCCCGCCGAGGCGGTTTGTCGGGGTCCGTCAGCGGTATCCGGGTCGGGTGTACGCCCAGCGCGGAGGAGGCACCGGTGAACGTCGACGACCTGCTGACCGAGACCTACGACCAACTGCCCGACCTGGTGGACGCCGCCGTGGACGGGCTCGGCCCCGACGAGCTGCGCCGGGCTCCCCGCCCCGGGGCCAACCCGGTCGGCTGGCTGGTCTGGCACCTCACCCGGATCCAGGACCAGCAGATCGCCGAGCTGCTGGGCGTCGACCAACTCTGGGTCGCCGGTGACCGGGCGGCCCGGTTCGGACTTCCCGCCGACCCCGCCGACATCGGCTACGGCCACACCGCGGAGCAGGTCGCGGCGGTCCGACCGGAAAGCGCCCAGGTGCTCGTCGACTACCACCGGGCGGTGGCGGAGCGGACCCGCACGTTCCTGGCCGGCCTGCGCCCGACGGACCTGGACCGGGTGGTCGACGAGAGCTGGGACCCGCCGGTGACCCTCGGGGTCCGGCTGGTCAGCATCGTCGCCGATGCTCTCCAGCACGTCGGCCAGGCCGCCTACCTGCGGGGTCTGCTCCGCCCCTGAGCCGGTCCCACCCGCTCCGGGTGCGCCGACCTCACCCGGTGGGGCGCATCTGGGTGCCGTGTGGCCGTCGGACAACTCCCTGATCCGGGCCGGCCCGCGCCGTTACCACCACGACGAGGAGGCCCCACGGGGCCGTCGCCCCCGGCTACGCTGACCGCCCGACCGGTGGCGGTGGTGTCGGTTCCGCCGGGGCGTCCCGGTCGGGTGTCGGGGTGTCCGGGTCGGGTGCCGGGGCGTCCCGGTCGGGTGTCAGGGCGTCCCGGTCGGGTGTCGAGGTCGCGCCCCACCGGGCCAGGGCCCGGTCGACGCCGACGAAGAGCAGGCCGAGCAGCCAGAAGGCGACGGCGAAGAAGACCGCGCTGACCGTGACACCGGCGTAGCCGAGTTGTCCGGCGTCGACGAACGGGTACGGGTAGCGGTGCACGATCAGCCCGCGTACCAGGGCGAAACCCAGGTACGCCAGCGGGAAGGTCAGCCACCAGGCGGCGTACCGCAGGCGCAGCCGGCCACGCTCGTCGAACAGCGTCCAGTCGGCGAGGGCGAGCAACGGCACGACGGTGTGCAGGAACTGGTTGCCCACCGCCTCGGCGGGTCCCCGGTCCGGCTGGGCCATCGCGAACGGGCTGGCCGGGTTGGCCAGCACCAGGTGGTAGACCACGCCGGTGATGGTGATGTAGAGGGTCACCGCGCCCTTGAGCGCGGAGGGCGGTTCGGGTCGGGACTGCCCGGCCCGCCAGGCGGCGTACCCGGCGAAGAGCCCGACCGCCAGGTTGCTCTGGATGGTGAAGTACGGCAGCAGACCGGTGACGGTGGCGGGGCCGAGGGCGGTGAGCACGATCCCGGCGAGCACACTGATCACGATCGCCAGCCGGAAGGCCACCGCCAGGCGTCGACGCCGCAGATTCATCGGCGCAAGCTACCAGCCGGTGGCACCGCTGGCGGCCGTGCCCCGTCCCTGGTCGCCAGCGGTGCCACCGGGCCGTCTGCCCGGTCGTCCCAGTCCTGCCCGGTTGTCCGGCCGGCTGCCAGGTTGCCCGATTGGTCCGGCCGGCTGCCAGGTTGCCCGGTTGATCCAGCCAGCTGCCAGGTTGCGAGGTCGTCCCGGCCGGTTGCCCGGTTGTCGCGTTCGGCTGCCGGTTGTCCGCTGGCTGGCTGGTCGTCCCGCCGACCGCGCGGCTGACTACTCGCTTTGTCCGCCTCATTGGCGGGTCGTCCCCGCCAACCAGGCGGTTGACTACCCGCTCTGCTGGTCGGACGGGTCTGCGGAGGTGGGGCCGCCGGGCGGTGCCGACCGCGACATGCCGGCCCGGGCGGCCCGGTAAGCGGACATCGCCGCCGGCTCCCCGCGCAGCTCAGCCGGGTTCGCAGCGGCGCGGATCGCGATCAGCAGCGCCACGAGCGGCGCGGGGCCCGGCACCGGCCCATCGCCCGGCCCGCTGAGCAGCCGCTCAGCGGTTTCCTGATCGAGGCGGTGTCCGGTCATCTCGTGTCGCTCAGCGCCACCCCGGTGCGGGGCGTCACATCGAGCGGGGCGCAGGTGGCCCCCGTCACACGGCACCGGACGGCGACGACGGGCCCGCCGCGCCAGGCTCAGCCCATCGTCTTGGCGCCGTCGATCGACTCCCGGATGATGTCGGCGTGCCCGGCGTGCTGGGCGGTCTCCCCGATCACGTGCAGCAGGGTGCGCCGCACCGACCAGGCGGCACCCGGCTCGAACCAGGGCGCCACCGGCAGTGGATGGCTCGCGTCCAGGTCGAGGGTGGTGATCAGCTCGTCGGTGCGGGCCGCCGTCTCGGCGTACCGGGCGAGCAGATCGACCAGGGTGTCGTCGTCGGTCATCTGGAACATGCCGACCCAGTCGACCGGCTCGCTCTCCATCGCCTCGGCCCCGCCGACCATGAACCGTGCCCACCGGTCCTCCACCATGGTCACGTGCTTGATCAGGCCGCCCAGGCACAACTCGCTGGCGGTGCTGCGGGTCGCCGCCTGCGCGTCGGTCAGCCCGCGCACGGTGTGCCGCAGGAAGCCGCGGTGCATGCCGACAGCCTGCAACAGGTCGGCCCGTTCACCGGTGAGCACCCGCTCCGAAGTGGTCATCCCCGTCACCCTCCGTGGTCGATGTCGTCGAGGTGACCCTAGGGCCACCCTCCGACAACTTTCCGGCCCGCCATCCCGCGGCGTCACCACCACCGGGCGGTCGACGGGCGGCCACGCGGCGGAACCCAGCGGTTGCCGATCCGGTCGGCGGGCGGTCCACTGGACCACATGGGAACGATCAGGGTGGGCACCTCGTCCTGGGCGGATCAGACGCTGCTGCGCTCCGGCTGGTATCCCCGGGCGGCGCGTACCCCGGCACAGCGGCTGGGCTGGTACGCCGGGCAGTTCGGACTGGTCGAGGTGGACACCTCGTACTACGCCGTCCCGGTGCCGGAGACCACCAGCGGCTGGGCGGCGGCCACACCACCCGGTTTCACCTTCGACGTCAAGGCGTTCAGCCTCTTCACCGGACACCCGACCCCGGTGCAGGTGCTACCGAGGGACCTGCGACCGGCCACCGGGCCGTCCCGGGTCCGCCGCCGGGACCTGCCCGAGGCGACGTACGACGCGTTGTGGGACCGGTTCCGGGCGGCGCTGGAGCCGCTCGCGGCGGCCGACCGGCTCGGCGCGGTGCTGTTGCAGTTCCCGCCGTGGCTGCTGCGGGGGGAGGGTGCCCGGCGGCGGATCGTCGAGCTGGCCGACCGGTGCCGGCCGTGGCGGGTCGCGGTGGAGCTGCGTCACGGGTCCTGGTTCGACGGCCTCGCGGCGGCCGAGACGGTGACCTTCCTGCGTGACCACGACCTCAGCCTGGTCTGCGTCGACATGCCGCAGGGGCACCCCTCCTCGGTGCCGCCGATCATGGTGGGTACGGCCGAGCCGGTGCTGGTCCGGATGCACGGCCACAGCGCGCACTGGGCGCACGGCAGCAAGGAGGACCGGTTCCGGTACGCCTACGCCGACGACGAACTACGTCGCTGGGCCGACCTGCTCACCGACCTGGCCGCCCGGTCCGGGGAGCTGCACGTGCTGTTCAACAACTGCTGCGCGGGGCAGGCCCAGCGGGACGCCGCCCGGCTGGCGGAGCTGCTCGGGGTGACCCCCACGACGGCCGTCGCCGGCCACTGACCCCGGTCACCGACCCTCGGGTGTGTCCCGGGCCGTCCACCACGCGACGTGCCGTCAGGCCGGGCGACCGGGCCGGCACGTTCGGCGGGCGGGTCGGGTCGCCGACCCGCCGGTGCGGGGCCCGCCGTCGTGCTGTCGACGGCGGGCCCCGCACCGGCCGGTCCCGGCCCGACGCTCAGCTGGCCATCGCCATCCGGCGGCGGGCCCCCGTCGCGGCCAACCGGCCCATCGTCATCGGGGCGCCCATCAGCCCACCGGCGCGACCGAGCATCCCCCGGAACACCTGGCCGGGCTTCTGCTGCTCACCCATGTACGCGGTGACCACCACCAGTGCCCCGGTCAACGCCGGAATGGTCCACTGGAGGACCTTCATCTGCCGCTGCCGGTGCGCCACCTCGGCGGGTGTCTGGTAGTTGGGCTCGGTGGTCCCCGAGACCGGTGGATTGCCGGCGTTCTGCAACTTCATCCCGATCAACCGGCTGTAGCCGGTCACCGCGAGCGCGCTGACGGTCAGCGCCGTCTTCACCGCGCTCATCCGCCCCACCCCGGACTGGGCCATCATCCGGGGGCTCTCGGTGGCCAGTTCGCCCACCGCGCCGGCCAGGTGCGCGCCGATCGCCGCCGCGTTGACCGGGGTCCACCGCGACCAGCCGGCCGAGGCCACCGGGAGCCGTTGGGTCGAGTCGCTGATCCGTGCCGCCGCTCCGTTGACGCCCAGCGCTCCCATCAGGGAGCCACCGAACCAGGCCGCCAGGCCCAGGTCGTGCATCGAGCGTAGTGCGGTGTGTCGTTCAGACATCTGATCCCCCTCCACCGTGTGCTGGCGCAGCGGCATACCCGCCCCGGCGGCGGCTACGCGCCCGGCTCGCGGCCCGGCGGGGGATCAGCGGCGCGGCAGCCCGGCGGCGAAGTCGGCGACCCGCCGGGTCAGCGGCAACCCGGCCCGCACCCAGCGGAAGTGGTCCAGCGCAGCCCCCGCCTCGGCCACCGTGTACCGGTGCCGGGTGACCGGTGCGGCGGTGAGCTTGGCGCAGAGGTGGTCGACGACCGGGTGCGGGGTGTACTGGTCGTCGTCCACGCTGACCGCCAGCACCGGCAGGGACAACCGGCCCACGGCCGCCTCGCCGTCCACCCCGTCGAGGGTGGGGAAGTGGCCGGTCCGGGCGGTGCGTGCCCAGTCCCGGATCACCCCCCGCGCCTGCCGGCCACCGAACCCCCAGCCCGGCCAGACCCCGAGGGCCCCGGCCACCGCCGAGATCCCCTGGGAGTACGGCAGCACGCCGTAGCGCCGCAGACCCGGATAGCTGCGCCAGTACGGGACACCGACGGCGAGCAGGGCGAGCCCGTCGACCCGGCCCGTGCCGTGCAGTGCCAGGTGCAGCAGGGCGGCCTGCCCGCCGAGGGAGTGCCCGAGCAGCAGCGTGGGACGGCCGTCCAGCCGGGGCTTCAGCGCGTCGAGGACCGCGCCGACGTCGGTGGCCAGCTCGCGGTAGCCGTACCGGCAGGCCCGGGACGGCGGGGGCGTGCTGACGCCGGTGCCGCGCAGGTCGGCGACGGTCACGGCCAGGCCGGCGTCGTGCAGCGCGGTGGCGAACGGGCGGTAGTACCGGGCCCGGACCCCCATCGCCGGCCAGATCACCACCGCTGGGCCGCCGGGCGCCCCCAGGGGCTCCGGGTAGACCTGGATGCCGATCCGTGCCCCGTCGACGTCGACGAACTCCTGCGTGTATGCCACGTCCCCGCTCACCGACCCATCCTACCGGCCGGTAATAACGGGTCGGTGCTCCGCCCCGACCGCTCCCGGCGCCCCCGGGGGTGGTCGGACCGGAGGCGGTCAGGCGGCTGCCGTGGCGACCTGACCGACCCCGCTGACCGAGGCGTAGACGGCGGTGAGCTGCTCCGCCCAGTGCCGGAAGGAGTAGCGGACGCGGATCCGGTCCAGGGCCGCCGTGGCGTACGCGAAGCGGCGTACCCGGTCGGCGAGCAGCCGGCGGATCGTGCCGCCCAGCGCCCGGGGGTCGCGCGGCGGCACCAGGTCCCCGGTCAACCCGTCGACGACGCTCTCCGCGATCCCCCCGACCTCCGTGCCGACCACGGGCACGCCGCACGCCATCGCCTCCAACGGGGTACGACCGAACGGCTCGTACCAGGGGGCGGCGACCAGCAGGTCGGCGGAGCGGTACCAGGCGGCCAACTCGTCGCGGGGCACCGACCCGACCAGTCGGACCCGGTCGGCGACCCCGCAGGACTCGGCGAGCGCGGTCAACCGGCGGGCGACCGGGTCGGCCGACAGCAGGTCGGCGGGGGGCCCACCGACCACCACGCACTCGGCCCCCGGCACCGCGGGCAACGCCCGGATGACGTCCTGGAAGCCGCTGCGTTCGCGCAGCGACCCGACGGTGAGCAGCCGGGGCCGGGCCGGGTCGCGGGGAACGACCGACCCCGCCGGCCCGAACACCGTCTCGTCCACCCCGGCCGGCACCAGGGTCAGCTTCGACCGGGGCACCCCGAGGCGGACCAGTTCCCCCAACTCGTCGTGCGACTGGACGACGACCCGGTCGGCGGCCCGCCCGAGGGCGCGTTCGTAGCCGATCCGACCCCGGGGTCCGGGGTCCCGGCCGGCCGAGCGGCGTCGGTGCGCGCTGCCCAGGTCGTGGTAGGTCAGCACCACCGGGGTGTTGGTACGGCGTCCGGCGTGCAGGGTGGCCAGGCCGCTCAGCCAGAAGTGGGCGTGCGCCACGTCCGGCCGCCAGCCGCCGTGCTGCCAGTGCTCGGCCAACCAGCGGCCGAACTCGCCCAGGTGCGGCAGGAGTTCGTCGGTCGGCACCTCCCGGGCGGGGCCGGCCGGCACGTGCCACACCTGGTACCCGGTGTCGGTCGACACGGTGTCGGGTGGGATGGGGGAGTCCCGCCGGGTGTAGACCCGCACCTCGTGGCCCTCGGCGGCCAGCGCCGCCGCCTGCTCGGCGACGTGCAGGTGCTGCGCACCGGTGTGCTGTCCGGTGGCGGCGAGCGGGCTGGCGTGCCCCGAGACCATCGCGATGCGCATGCTTCCTCCTCCGTGGGCCGGTCGCCGGCGAGGCGGCCCCGGTCACGCCGGGCCCCGGTCGTCGTCACCGGGTCCCGCGCACCGGGCGATCGGCGGGCACCCGGCCGCCGGTCAGGAGCCGATGCCCGGACGTCGCGCACCGCCCTGCATGCCCGAACCAGTTGCCCAGCGCGGAGGCGATAAACATCAACTTTCCGTACCGGCCCGACCGCCCTGCGTGCGCCGGTGGTCGGGCGGGGCGCGGTCCGCCGGACGGCCGTGGTGGGGAGGAACGTTCACCTCGGCTCGGGCAGCATCCCCGGGCCGAACACCTCGTAGCCGATCCGCTCCGCCGGTACGCCCCGGCGCAGCAGGTCGCCCCGGACCTGGTTCATGAACGGCAGCGGTCCGCAGAGGTGCACGTGCGCGTCCGGGGAGAGGGGGATCAGTTCCGGCTCGATCAGGCCCGGGGACACCTCGGCGACCAACGGCGGGGTGTCGTCCCCGGCGGTGCCCTGCTCGTACCAGAGCCGCAGGCGCAGCCGGGGCAGCCGGGCGTGCAGCGCGAGCAGGTCGGCCCGGTGGGCGTGGGCGGCGGCGTCCCGGTCGGCGTGGGCCAGCACCACCGGCCGGTCCGGTGCGGTGGCCGCCAGGTGCTCCAGGGCCGACATCGCCGGGGTGAGGCCGATCCCGGCGCTGACCAGCAGCAGCGGCCCGTCCCCGGCGACCGCGCTGACCTCACCGAAGGGTGGGCTCAGTCGCAGGATGTCGCCGGGGGCGACGCGTTCGTGCAGGAAGCTGGAGACCAGACCGTCCGGGGCGTCCCCGGTGCCCCGGACCCGTTTCACGGTGATCCGCCAGTGGTCGTCGGCGGGGCGGCCGGAGAGGCTGTACTGACGGATCTGCTGGCCGAGCCCGCCGCCGAGGTCCACCGCGACCGAGACGTACTGCCCGGGGACGAAGCCCGGCACCGGGCCGCCGTCGGCCGGGACGAGGGCGATCGAGACGACGTCGGTGGCTTCCGGGGTCACCCCGCCGACCCGCCAGTCGCGCCACACCGCGCCGTCCCCGGCCAACCCGGAGACCGTGTAGAGGCGGGCCTCCCGGGCGACGAGTTCGCAGGCCATCAGCCAGTACACCTCGTCCCAGGCGGCGGCGACCTGCGGGGTGACCGCCGCGCCGAGCACCTCGCCGACGGCGGCCAGCAGGTGCCGACCCACCAGCGGGTACTGGTCGGGGGTGATGCCGAGCGAGGCGTGTTTGTGCGCGATCCGGTCCAGGATCGCCGTCCACCCCGTCGTGTCGGCACCGGTGAGGTGCCCGGCGTACGCGACGACGGAGGCGGCCAGGGCCGCCTGCTGACGTCCGGTCGCCTGGTTTCCCCGGTTGAACAGGTTCAGCAGTTCCGGGTGGGCGGTGAACATCCGGGCGTAGAAGCGGCCGGTGATCTGGTCGGCATGGGCCCGGACCACGGGCAGGGTGGCGGTGACGACGGCGGCTGACGACTCCGAGAGCACGGCTCCTCCTTGCTGTTCGGCTACAGAGGACACTTAAACAGGAATCTCAGAGTCTTCTTAAGGGCCGAAGGTCCCGGGTCCGGGGACGCGGCGGTTCCGGCCGTCCGCCCCTGTCCGCCGCCGACGGCCCTGGTTAGGGTCGGGCGGTGAAGCTCAACCGGTCGACCGACATGGCCCTGCGGATCGCCATGCTCACCGCCCCAGCGTCGACCCGGACCACCGTCGACGAGCTGGCCGACCGGCTGGACCTGCCCCGCAGCCACGTGGCCAAGGTGGTGCAACGGTTGCAGCGCGCGGGCGTGCTGGTCACCGTGCGGGGCCGCTCCGGTGGGGTGGCCTTCGCCGAGGGGGCCGAGCGGATCACCGTCGGCCGGGTCGTACGCGCCTTCGAGGGGGAGGGTGAGGTGGTCTCCTGCGAGGAGTCCGGCTGCGCCCTGCGCGCCGGCTGCCGCCTGCGGGTCCAGCTCCGCCGCGCCCAGGCGGCCTTCCTCGCCGTCCTCGACGAGGTGCCGCTGGGCGACCTGGTCGACGCCTCGCCGACCGCCCTGCTGCTCAGCCTCGCCCCGCCCGCTCCGACGGCGACCTGAACCCGCGTCGCGCTCCCCGTGCCCCCGCACCCGGCCGGCGCGAGGCGAGCTGAGCGGCCCGGTCGGTGGGGCGAGCCGAGCGGTGCGGGCGGTGTGGCCGGTGGGAGCGGCTCGACCGCCCGCTCCCACCGGCCGCCGGTTCAGCTGACCTGGACCGTGCCGTCCGTCGACCGGACGCAGGCGACCGTACGGGCCGCCGTCGCCGCCGCGCCGGTCAGGCACCGACCCAGCACCTGGTGCCCGGCCGCGCTCGGGTGCCAGGACTCCTGGCAGGTCTGGAAGTACGTCCCGCAGGTGTTCGCGATCCGCTGGATGTCCAGCTTGTCGTAGCCGGACAGGCTGGTCACGAAGACTCCCGAGGTGCCGTCCTGGAGCCGGATCGGGGTGGCCAGCGCGTTGCCGGGGCTGCCCGCCGACTCGCACAGCCGAGCCCCGTCAAAGGCCCGCTGTACGTTGAGGTAGACCAGGTCGGCGGAGGGGAACTCGGCGGACAGCGTGCTGCGCACCGAGCTGACCAGGGTGCCCAGGCCCTGCGAGAAACGCTGGCCGGGGGCGAGGCTGGCCCGGTGGATCGGGCAACCGGCGGCGTACCGCTCGGCACCCAGGTCGCGGAACTTGTCCCGGGTGTCGTCCCGGCTGTCCTCCTCCCAGTAGGTCGAGGCCAGCTCCGGCGGCAGCGGGTTGGTGTAGTCCTGGAAGACGATCCGGTGCTGGCCGTCGGCGTCGATCTGGTCCAGCGTGGTGAGGATCTGCCGGACCGCCGCCGTCGTCTCCGCCGTCGCGGCGGCGACCTGGGCGGAGGTGGCCAGGTCGGCGTCCGAGCACGGCTCCTGCTCCACCGGTCCGCCCAGGTACGCCCAGAACTCCCACCACCCGGTCCAGGCGTCGGCGATGAACCGGTTCGCGCACTTCTCGGCGACGCTGCCGAACGTGAACGAGCTGTTGTTGGAGCCGAGGCCGACCAGCACCAGGTCGATGTCGTGGGTCTGCCCGACCGCGCGCAACTGGTCGAGCTGGGCGGCGACCTGCCGGCCCTTGGTCCGGCTGGCCGAGGCGTTGGCGATGTCGTACGGCTGGCCGCCGGAGCAGGCCAGGTTGAACCGGTCGGTGATCCCCGGCAGGTCCGCCTTGAACAGTGAGGCGTTGGGTGATCGGTGGCAGAAGTAGGCGTTGTTGTTCGGTGCCGACCAGCCCGGGAAGGGCTGGGCCACCCCGTTGAGGTCGGTCACCGGCGCGTACGCCCCGGCACCCTCGCCACTGATGAAGCTGTCGCCGAGGGCGACGGCGGCGGTGGGCAGGGCGGCGGCGGCCGGTGCGGCGGAGCCGACGGCGACCGGCAGGGCGGCCGTGGCGACGGTGAGGAGCGCCGCGAGGGCGCTCCGACGGAACCTGGACATGACGTCCCCCATCTGTCCATGCAAATGTGAAAGATCCTGCTGGGCCGGATCAGATCACTTGGCGAGATGGGCGTCAATGCCTCTTAACATGATCGTCGAATCACGGAAATGGTCGTTTCCGGGTCCCGTCCACCCGGCCGGGGAAGGCCCCGACGGTCGGCGGCGTTGTGCCCGGCAGACGCGCGACGCCGTCCGACGTGGGGCTGCACGCCGCTGTCGGGGCGTACGGCTACGCTCGCTGCGGCACGCCGCGCGTGGAGAGATCGAGACGGTGAGCGGCACCACACCGCCGAGACCGGGGAGTACGACCAGTTGACCGCACAGCCTGAGACCCTCTACGGGGCAGACGACCTCACCCACCTGGAGGGCCTGGACGCCGTCCGCAAGCGTCCCGGCATGTACATCGGCTCCACCGACAGTCGTGGCGTGGGTCACCTCGTCAACGAGATCCTCGACAACTCCACCGACGAGGGTGTCGCCGGTCATGCCCGTACCGTCGAGGTGATCCTGCACGCCGACGGCTCGGTGCAGGTCGACGACGACGGCCGGGGCATCCCCACCGACGTGCACGCCAAGTCCGGCATCTCCGGGGTCGAGCTGGTGCTCACCCGGCTGCACGCCGGTGGCAAGTTCGGCGGCTCCGGTTACAAGACCTCAGGTGGCCTGCACGGCGTGGGCGCCTCCGCGGTCAACGCGCTGTCCCGCCGGTTCGACGTGACCGTCCGACGCGGCGGCAAGGTGCACGCGATGTCGTTCCGGCACGGGGTGCCCGGGGTCTTCGCCGGTGACGGCCCGGACGCCCCGTTCACCGCCGGGCCCGGCCTCCAGGTCGTCGGGTCGATGAAGCGCGGCCAGCGCACCGGCACCTCGATCCGCTACTGGCACGACGCCCGCTACTTCGAGACCGGCGCCCGCCTCGACGTCGAGGCCGTCCGGATGAAGCTGCGCAACACCGCCTTCCTGGTCCCCGGGGTCGACTACCGGCTGCGCGACGAGACCGCCGAGGAGCCGGTCGAGGAGCGCTTCCACTTCCCCAACGGGCTCACCGACATGGTGGAGTTCCTGGCCCCGGCCGGCGACCGCCCGGTCTCCGGCACCCTGCTGGTCACCGGCGAGGGGAGCTACCGGGAGAACGCCGCCGACGCCAACGGCGTGATGCAGTCCAACGTGCAGCGCCGGGCCGAGGTGGAGATCGCCTTCCGGTGGGGCACCGGCTACGAGCGCACCGTCGAGTGCTTCACCAACACCATCCGCAACGCCCACGGCGGCACCCACCGCAAGGGGTTCGAGCGGGCGCTGACCCGGGCCCTGGCCGATGCCGTCCGCAACACCCGGGGGCTGCTCAAGCCCAAGGAGGACCCGCCCACCCTGGACGACGTCCTGGAGGGGATGACGGCGGTGCTGCACGTCCGCATCCCCGAGCCGCAGTTCACCTCGCAGACCAAGGACGAGCTCTCCACCGCCGGCATCACCAAGGTCCTCCAGACCCTGGTCGAGCAGCACGTCAAGGCGTGGCTGGAGGACAAGCGCAGCAAGGCCGAGGCGCGCACGGTGCTCCAGAAGATCGTCGACGCGGCCCGGGTGCGGCTGACCCAGAAGCAGCAGAAGGACGCCGCCCGGCGCAAGACCGCCCTGGAGGGCGCGTCGATGCCCGCCAAACTGGTCGACTGCCGCGCGACCGGGGTGGACCGCAGCGAGCTGTTCATCGTGGAGGGGGACAGCGCCCTGGGGTGTTTTACCGGCGACACCATGGTCGCGCTCGCCTCCGGCGAGGCTCGGTCCTTTGCCGATCTGGCGGCGGACTGGCAGCGGGGAGTGACCCATTTCGGCTACACCACCAACAAGGCGGGGCGCGTGGTGGTTGCTCCGCTGGTGGAGCCACGTCTCACCAAGAGAGCTGCCCGGCTGGTCCAGGTGCAGCTCGACAACGGCGCGTCGGTGCGTTGCACTCCGGATCACCTTTTCCGGCTGCGCGACGGTTCCTACCGACGGGCCGATGCCCTGACCCCCGGTGACTCACTGATGCCTCTGTACCGGAGCATTTCCAGTAAGGCCGAGGGGCACAAGCTGAACGGGTACGAGCGGATCTGGATGAACGACCGGGAGGAGTGGGTCTACACCCACTACCTCGCGGACGCCTGGAATCTTCGTCACGGTCGCGACAGCGCCACCAGCGGCAACGTCCGTCACCACATCGACATCAACAAGCGCAACAACGATCCGCGAAACATCCGACGGATGACCTGGGCCGACCACTCGGCACTGCACGCCGCGATGATGGGCGAACACGTCCACGCGGGCTGGCGGGAGTGGTTTGCCAACGGCGGCCGGGAGTTCAAGTCGGCCATGCTCAGCGCGCAGTGGCGCGATCCCGCATTCCGTGAGGCGTGCCTCGCCCGGCTGTTCGCGCTCAACGAGTCACCCGAATTCCGAGCCAAGCTGAACAAGGGCTTTCAGGACTGGTACGACGCGCTCAGTGACGAGGAAAAGGCCGCCTACGCCGACCGGATGCGGGACCGGCAGGCCCAGTACTGGTCACAGCCCGAGCACCGTGAGGCCGCTGCGGAGCGCGTCCGGAACTATTTCGCGGACCCTGCTCGTCGTTCCGCCTGGCGGGAGCGTTCGGTACGGCAGTGGGACAACTCCGAACTGCGTGCCTGGCGGTCGCGAAAGACCGTCGAACAGTTCAGTGATCCTGCCGAGCGGGAGCGCCAGCGCAACGCGGTGCGGGCGTGGCACGAGGAGAACCCCGAATTCGGGGCCCGTCACTCACGCTTGATGAAGCAGCGGTTGGCAGACCCGGACACCGGTCACCTTGCCCAGGCGCAGGCCGGTCGGGCTGCCTACGTGGCCAACGTGCCGAAGAGCGAGCGGGTCGGTCGCCAACAGGAGGGCAGGCGGCGGGCCGCGCTCAAGCGGCTCGCTCCGCTGCTGGTGCTACCGGATACGGAGCTTGCTGCGGCGTACGAAGCCGACCGTCTGACGTCCGCACGCACGGGACTCCGGTTCGATCGACTCCTGGCGTTCTACGACGGCGACTACGCCCGCCTCCGGGAGGCGGTCAATCTGGTGAACCACCGTGTCGTGTCGGTCGAGCCGCTTGACGAGACAGCGGACGTCTACGACCTGACCGTCGACGGTTACCACAATTTCGCCCTCGAAGCTGGGATCTTCGTCCACAACAGCGCACGGGTCGCTCGTACCTCGGAATACCAGGCGCTGCTGCCGATTCGCGGCAAGATCCTCAACGTGCAGAAGGCCAACCTCCAGCAGGTGCTCGACAACGCCGAGTGCGCGGCGATCGTGCAGGTGCTCGGGGCCGGCTCGGGGCGTACCTTCGACCTGTCCTCGTTGCGCTACGGCCGAGTGCTGATCATGGCGGACGCCGACGTGGACGGCGCGCACATCCGGACCCTGCTGATCACCCTCTTCGCCCGCTACATGCGACCGCTGATCGAGGCCGGCCGGCTCTACGCCGCGATGCCACCGCTACACAAGATCACCACCAAGGGGCGCACCCCGCAGACCACCTACACCTACACCCAGGCCGAGATGGAGGCGACGGTCCGCAAGCTGGAGAAGGCCGGCAAGCAGATCGTCACCCCGATCCCGCGCTTCAAGGGCCTCGGTGAGATGGACGCCGACGAGTTGTGGGACACCACGATGAATCCCGCCACCCGGGCGGTCCGCCGGATCACCCTCGACGACGTCGACGCCGCCGAGCGCATCCTCGAACTGCTGATGGGCGAGAAGGTCGAGCCGCGCCGCAACTGGCTCATCGACTCCTCCGACCGGGTCGACCGGGACGCGATCGACGCATGACCAGCACCGTGGCCGCCGTACCCCCGGAAGAGAGCTGAACGATGGCACGCCGTAAGGACGACCGCGCCAAGGTGGACCTGTCCGCCTTCGACCAGGCCGGCGCGCGGGTCTTCGACAACCCGCTGGTCACCGAGGTCTCCGACTCCTACCTGGAGTACGCCTTCTCGGTCATCCACTCCCGCGCCCTGCCCGACGCCCGCGACGGCCTCAAGCCGGTGCACCGCCGCATCCTGTGGTCGATGCACGAGCAGGGCCACCGCCCCGACCGGGGGCACGTGAAGTCCGCCCGGATCGTCGGGGATGTGATGGGCAAGTACCATCCGCACGGCGACACGGCGATCTACGATGCCATGGTCCGGCTCGCCCAGGACTTCTCCCTGAACACCCCGCTGATCGACGGGCACGGCAACTTCGGTTCCCCGGACGACGGTCCGGCCGCCGCGCGCTACACCGAGGCCCGCCTCTCCCGGGAGGCGATGCTGCTCGTCGGTGAGCTGGGCGAGGACACCGTCGACGTCGAACCCAACTACGACGGCTCGCTGACCCAGCCGACCGTGCTGCCCGCCGCCTTCCCCAACCTGCTGGTCAACGGCGCGTCCGGGATCGCGGTCGGGATGGCGACCAACATGATCCCGCACCACCTCGGCGAGGTGGTCTCCGCCGCCCGCTGGCTGATCAACCACCCGGACGCCGACCTCGACCGGTTGATGGAGTTCGTCCCCGGCCCCGACCTGCCCACCGGCGGTCTGCTGCTCGGCCTGGACGAGGTGCGCCGGGCGTACGAGACCGGGCGCGGCGTGGTGCGGATGCGCGGCCGGGTCGAGATCGGCCCGCTGGAGGGCAGCCGGGGGCGGCAGGCGATCACCGTGGTCGAGTTGCCCTACGGCGTCGGCGCGGAGAAGGTCATCGCGGCGATCACCAACGAGGTGAACAAGACCAAGCGGCTCACCGGCATCGCCGACGTCAAGGACCTCACCGACCGGGAGAGCGGCACCCGGCTGGTCGTCGAGTGCAAGGTCGGGGTCAACCCGCAGGCGTTGCTGGCCGACCTCTACCGGCTCACCCCGCTGGAGCAGTCCTTCGGCATCAACAACCTGGTGCTGGTCGACGGCCAGCCGCGCACCCTGGGGTTGAAGGCGCTGCTGGAGGTGTTCCTGGCCCACCGCTACGAGGTGGTGACCCGGCGCAGCGCGTACCGGCGGCGTAAGCGCCAGGAGCGGCTGCACCTGGTCGACGGACTGCTGGTCGCACTGCTCGACATCGACCGGGTGGTCAAGCTGATCCGGGCCAGCGAGGACGCCCAGGCCGCCAAGGACGGCCTGATGCAGAAGTTCAAGCTCTCCGAGATCCAGGCGACCTACATCCTCGACACCCCGCTGCGCCGGTTGACCAAGTACGACCGGATCGAGCTGGAGGCCGAACAGGACAAGCTGCGCGGGGAGATCGCCGAGCTGTCCAAGATCCTCGACGACCCGAAGGTGCTGCGCAAGGTCGTCTCCGACGAGTTGGCCGCCGTGGTGAAGCAGTTCTCCGGGTCGCGGCGGACCACCCTGGTCGACGGGGACCTCAAGGAGGTGCTCGCCGCGTCGGTGCCTGCCGGGCCGCTGGAGGTGGCCGACGACCCGTGTCAGGTGATCCTCTCGGCGACCGGGCTGGTCGCCCGCACGGCCGCCGAGTCGGAGGAGGCGTCCGAGGGGCGTCGCCGCAACGGCCGGGTCAAACACGACACCGTACGCGCCGTCGTGCACACCACGGCCCGGGGGCGGGTGCTCCTGGTCACCAGCGCCGGCCGGGCCTTCAAGGTCGACGTGTTGCCGCTGCCGGTGCTGCCCGAGCAGGCCGGCACGGTGTCGCTGCGCGGTGGCATGGCCGCCGCCGAGATCGTTCCGCTGGCGGCAGGGGAGACGGTGATCGGTCTGGCCCCGCTCGGCCCCACCGCGCAGGGCTCCCCGGGGCTGGCGCTGGGCACCCGGCAGGGCGTGGTCAAGGTCTGCGCCCCGGAGTGGCCGGTCCGCTCGGACGAGTTCGAGGTGATCTCGTTGCGCACGGGCGACGAGGTGGTGGGGGCGACCTGGCTGGCCGACGACACCGAGACCCTGGCCTTCGTCACCAGCGAGGCGGCCCTGCTGCGGTTCGCCGCCACGCTGATCCGCCCGCAGGGGCCCAAGGGTGGCGGGATGGCCGGGATCAACCTGCCGGCGGGTGCCCGGGTGGTGTTCTTCGGCGCGATCCGCACCGACGACGCCGCGCACGGGGAGCCGATGGTGGTCACCTCCACCGGGGCCACGGTCAAGGTGACGCCGTTCGCGTCGTACCCGGCGAAGGGCAGGGCGACCGCCGGGGTGCGGGCGCAGCGCTTCCTCAAGGGGGAGACGGACCTGGTGGTGGCCTGGATCGGGGCGCGGCCGGTGGGCGCGACGGCGACCGGTGACCCGGTGGAGCTGCCGCCGGCCGATCCGCGCCGCGACGGGTCCGGCTTCGCCGTCATGCTCGGCCCGACCGTCGTCGGGCACCTCATCGAACGCGACTGAGTCCGGCCCGGCCGTCGTGAGGGCTGACGGCCGGTCGCCCGGTCGGCGTCAGGCGACGTCGACCGGGCGGAACTGGACGCTGACCCGGGGGCCGACCGGGCGGGTGGTCTTGGGCACGGCGTGCTCCCAGGTGCGCTGGCAGGAACCGCCCATCACCACCAGGTCGCCGTGGCCGAGCGGGAAACGTAGCGTGTCGCCGCCGCCCCGGGGGCGCAGCAGCAGCGGGCGGGGCGAGCCGAAGGACACGATCGCCACCATCGTGTCGGTGTGCGCGGAGCGGCCGATGGTGTCGCCGTGCCAGGCGACGCTGTCCCGCCCGTCGCGGTAGAGGCACATGCCGGCGGTGACGAACGGCTCGCCCAGCTCGGCGGCGTAGTGCCGGCTCAGCGCCGTGCGGGCCGCGGTGAGCAGCGGGTGCGGCAGCGGGCGGTCGGGGCCGTACCAGCAGAGCAGGCGGGGGACGTCGACCTCGGTGTCGTACATGGTGCGGCGTTCGGCCCGCCAGGGGACCCCGGTGCGCAGGGCGTCGAGGACCGTGTCGGAGCCGTGCACCCAGCCCGGCAGGTGGTCGACCCAGGCGCCCCGGGTGAGCACCCGGCGGCGCAGCCCGGCCAGCGGGGTCAGTGTCGGGCCGGCGTCGGTGAGGTCGAGCATCGACGGTTGGTAGGCGGCCTGCGACATACCCGGCACCCTATCAGGGGTTTAGTACACCCGTACGATCGGCGATCCGGGTGAGGACGGCGTCGGCCACCCGGGCCCGGCCGCGCCCGTCGACGGTGGCCCAGGCGCGGGCCGCGAGCGCCGCCCGACGCTGCGGGGACGCCAGCAGGGCGCGCAGCGTGCGGCCCGCGTCGGCCCGTGCGGCCCGACCGGCCAGCCCCGGCGCGACCAGGTCCGGCAGTTCACCGAGGCCGGCGGCGAGCCGGTGCGCCACCACCCGGCGGTACGCGTCACGCTGGTTGTCCACCACGCAGACCAGCGCGGCGGGCGCACCCAGACAGCAGAGTTCCCAGGTGGAGGTGCCGGCGGCGCTGACCACCAGGTCGGCCGCGCCGATCAGCGCGGGCAACGTGTCGGTGGGCGCGAGGAGGTGCAGCGACTGCCCCCGCCCGGTGGCGACCCGCGTCAGCTCGGCCTCGATCTCCGGCCGCCCGACCACCACGGTCAGCTCCATCGGGTGGCCGGTGCCGAGCAGCACCCGGGCCAGCACCGGGGCCGCCCCGACGGCGTCGGTGCCGCCGAAGAAGGCCAGCACCCGGGGTCGGTCCGTCGGGGTGGCCGGCGGTGGGGCCGGCGGCCGGACGGCGGTCACCGCGTCGCGCAGCAGCGCGTACCGCACCCCGGCCAGCAACCGGCCGCCGCCGGTGCCCGTGCCGCCGGTGCCGTGCGTGCCGGCGGTGTCCGCGCCGAAGTTCTGGTCCAGGTAGAGGTCGGCGTCCTGGCCCCGGGTGTCGCCGTCGACGATGGCCAGGGTGACCACGCCGGCCGCCCGCAGCGCCCCGGCCCCCGCCGGGTCCAGCTCGTACGAGTCGAGCACCAGCGCGTCCAGGGCGTGCGCGCGGGCCGCCTCGACCAGCCCGGCGGGGGTGCCCGGACCGGGGTGGACCGGGATGCCGCGCGCGGTCAGTCGGTCGGCGGCCCAACCGACCCGCTCGACGGTCCCGAACAGCTCGACCCGGGCACCCCGGGCCAGGAACTCCTCGCCGAGGGCCAGGCAGCGCACCAGGTGCCCGACGCCGGTACGCGGGCCGGCGTCGCAGCGCAACCCGATCCGTGGTGGCTTCAGGACTCCTCCAGCCGCTTCTGGCGTACCGAGGAGTTGAGGGTACGCAGGTCGGGCCGCCCGTCCAACCAGTCGGCGAGTTTCGCCAGCGGCACGCTGACGTCGCCGAAGTGGTCGACGACCGCGCTGACCAGCGCCCAGTCCTGGTCGGTGTCGAGGGTGAGCCGCAGCGTCGACCGGTCCGGGGTGAGGGTCACCCCGAGCACCCGGAACAGCTCCGGATGGGCGTACGCCCAGGAGGTGACGTGCACCCGGTGGTGCTCGACGGCGAGCCGGTCCAGGGTACGCAGCGCGTCCGCCCGGATGATCTCCACGTCCAACCCCCGGGGCAGGGTACGGGCGATCGAGGTGCTGGCGTAGTCGAGCCCGGGGACGGCCCGGTAGACCGCCGCCACCAGGGAGACGATCTCCGGGTCGAGCAGCGGGCAGTCCGCGGTGAACCGCATGACGGCGTCGCCGGGGTGGGCGTCGAGCGCGCCGACGAACCGGCTCAGCACGTCGTCCACCGGTCCCCGGTGCACCGGCACGTCGAGCCGCGCGCACTCGGCGACCACCGCGTCGTCGACCGGGTCGACACTGGTGGCGACCACCAGGTCGGCGAGGACCCCGCTGTCCCGGGCGGCCCGGACCACCCGGCCGAGGACGCTGCGCCCGGCCAGCGGACGCAGCACCTTGCCGGGCAGCCGCGACGAACCCATCCGGGCCTGCACGATCCCGACGATCCGCAGGTCGGAGCCGACCGGTGCGACCGCGTCGGGTCCGACGAGGTCGGCGTGGCCGGGCCGGCCCGTCGTCGGGACGCCGGCGCCGCCGGGCCGGCATCCCGGTGGGGTGTGCGGGGCGGTCACTGCTGCTCCTCCGGCGGCTTGGGGCCGAGCGCCTCACGGGCCCGCCGTTTCGCCGCCCGGGCACCCCGCTTGGCCAGCCGGGCGGGGGTGATGGCCAGCCGGCCCACCCGGTAGCTGAGCGAGCCACTGAGCAGGTTGATCGTGGCGTCGGCGCGACGTAGCGCCCGTTCCCGCGAGGTGAGCAGCTCCTCGGTCCACTTCAGCAGGGCCGCCAGCCGGGTCAGCTCCTCCCGCTGGCGTACCCAGGCTTCCCGCATCTGCTGGTAGCTGCGCGGCCCGGCGGGCGGGTCGGTGGGGGTGACCGCCCGCAGTTCGGTGGCGAGCGCCCCGCGCCCGTCGGTGTCCAGGCCGCGCAGGGCGGCGGTGACCGCCGCCTCGGTCTGCACGGCCGCGTCCACGGTGGCCCGGTCCAGGTCGTGCCCGGCGACTCCACCGAGCACCACGGTCAGCCCGGCGACGTCCACGGTGGACGGCCACGGGTGGGCGTAGCCGCCGGTGAGCAGGGCGACCGCGAACCGCCACAGCCCCCGGGCCAGCACCACCTCGAGGGGCAGCGGCTCGCTGGCCTGCCAGCTCGGGTCGAGCACCGCGAAGGTGTCCCCGTCGACGACCACGGTGTCGGGGTCGGCCAGCGCCGCCGCGCCGGTCAGCCGTCCGTCCGGGTCGGCCTGCCCGGCGAGCCACCCGGCGTAGCCGCGCAGCAACCGGCGTAGGGCGTCCAGGTCGCGCCGCAGGCAGCCGTCGAGCAGCAGGGTCCGCAGCAGCCGTCCCGGCGGCACCGGCCCGGTGAGCGCGGCCGGGTCCCGGTGGGCGGCCTCCCGGCTGGCGAAGGGCGCCGGCCGGGTCCGGCCGGCCCCGCCGCCGGTGACGGCCCAGCGCCAGCCGGCGACTCCGTCGTGCACCTCGACCACCCCGATCCCCGGCGGGCCGGTCTGCACCAGCACCACCGGCAGCGCCGCGTGGGCGGACCGGTCGTCGTCGGCGGGCCGGTGGGCCACGACCAGCCAGCCTGGGGCCAGTGTCGCGCCGAGCCCGGCGTGCAGCGCGTCGACCGCCAGCCGGGCTGGGTCCTGGAGCACCGCGCCGCCGGCGAACCCACCGGCGCAGGCACCATGCAGCACCGCGTCGAGCAACCCCGAGGTGGGTGACCGGTCCAGCGCGTCGGTGCCGACCAGCGCCGTCGCGGCACCCGGATCGGGGTACGCGGCGTAGCTCGCGTCGGCGGTCAGGCCCACCTCGGCGAGCCGGTCCCGCAGCTGCTCCCGGTTGGCCGGGCGGCCGGCGTCCAGCACCCCGCCGATGCTCCACGCCGCGTCGGCCCGGTCGGCGTACCAGGGGGAGGTGGCGACCAGCCGGGACACCCCCAGCGGGTTGTCCAGGCGCAGCAGCAGCGTGCCGCCGGGCCGCAGTGCGGCGGCCAACCGGGCCAGCACCCCCGCCCAGCCCAGCCGGACGCCCTCCACCGACTCGACGGCGTCCAGGCCGGCCCCGGCCAGCACCACGTCGAACGTGTCGGCCGGGTCGAGTCCGGCCGGCCCGCCGACGATCACCCGGGCCGCCCGGTCGGTCAACACCACCGCGTCGGGGTGGCTGCGCAGCAGGCAGGTGACCTCCGCGTGGGCGAGCCGGTCCAGCAACGCCGGATCGTGCGGCCCGGCCACCAGGACCCGGGCCCCGGCCGGTACGACCCGCGCGGCCAACGCGCCCAGCGGACCGCCGTCGGCCAGCCGCTGCTCCGGCAGGTCGGACCAGGCCAGCATCTCCCCACCGGGCAGGACGACGGGGGCGGTGGTTCCAGTGGTCAACTCGTGCCTCCTGCGGGATGCGCCCAGCCGAGCAGCTCACGCAGCTCGGCGGGGGTGCAGCGGTGGTCGGTGCCCAGCTCGGCGCGGGCGATGTCGACGGCGGTCGGCAGGTCCACCGTCTCGCCGTGCAGCTGCGGCCACTGCCGGCGGATGCGGGCGGTGCCGCCGAAGGTGGGGTCCTCCTTGGCCAGGATCATCGGGTCGCCGTAGACGGCCGGTTCACAACCGGCGGCGATGCCGTAGAAGATGGCGCTGGTCAGCCGGTTGGATGCCACCCGGGCGTGCCGGCGCAGCTCGGTGAGCTGCTTGTCGAGGAAGAGCGGGTCGGTGTCGCGCCACCAGTGGCCCCGGTAGCCGTGGCAGATCACCCGGAAGCCGGCGTTCTCGTAGAGCCGGCGGACCCGGCGCATGCCGTACTCGTGCCAGTAGAGGCAGACGGTGACCGGGCCGGGTTCGGTGTCCCTGATCCGGGCGATCAGCTCCTTGTGGTCGCCCTTGACGTGCTGGCCCTCCCAACCGTGGAACGGGTACCAGATGGTGCCCTCCCGGGCGGCCGGCGGCGGGTCGTCGCGGCGCAGGTCGAGCAGGTACGCGAAGGGCGCACCGGTGACCACCACGTTGCGTCGCCCGACCGACCAGGCCCGCCGCCGGGTCTGCTCCGACCAGAGCAGGCTCGGGGTGCGCTCGGCGTACGGGTGGCCGGGAGCGAGGCCGTCGCCGATGTTCCAGCCGTGCTGGACGTACCCGTTGATCCGGGGCGGGTGGCCGTCGCCCAGCCCGCAGTAGCGGGCCAGCACGTGGGCGTGCCCGTAGAAGTGGTTCGCGTGGTGCATCGGTTCCCCCGGTCAGGCAGCGGTGGGCGCGGTGACGCCGCGCAGCGCCGCGCCGAGCGCGTCGATCACCCGGTCCTGGTCGGTGTCGGTGAGACCCGGGTACAACGGCAGCGAGAGCTGCTGTGCGTAGAACGACTCGGCCACCGGGCAGGACCCGCGCCGGTAGCCGAGGTCGGCGAAGGCCGGGTGCCAGTGCACCGGCAGGTAGTTGACCTGGACGCCGATGCCGGCGGCGCGCATCCGGTCGTAAACCTCGCGGCGGCGGCCGTCGAGGACCCGGACCGGGTAGAGGTGCCAGGCGGGGGCGGCCCACGGCCGGCGGGTCGGGGTGAGCACCCCGTCCAGGTCGGCCAGCGCCTCGTCGTAGCGGGCCACCAGCCGGGCGCGGGCGGCGAGGAAGTCGCCGAGCCGGCGCAGTTGGCTGCGGCCCAGCGCGCAGAGCACGTCCGGCAGCCGGTAGTTCAACCCGAAGGAGTGCACCTCCTGGTGCCAGCCGCCCTCGTCCGGCGCGCGCAGCTCGGCGCGTTCCCGGACCAGCCCGATGTTGCGGAACCGGCGGGCCCGCTTCAGCAGCTCAGCGTCGAGGCTGGCGACCGCGCCGCCCTCGGCGGTGGTGAGGTTCTTGGTGGGGAAGAACGAGAAGGTGGTCAGGTCGGCCAGTGAACCGACCGGCCGGCCCCGGTAGGTGGCCCCGATGGAGTGCGCCGCATCGGCCAGCAGCAGCGCGTCGGAGCCGGTCAGGGCGGTGCGCAGGGCGTCGTAGTCGGCCGGGTGGCCGGCGTAGTCGACGGCGGCGACGACCTTCGTCCGGGCGGTGGTCGCCGCGGCTGCCGCCGCCGGGTCCAGGGTGAACGTCTCCTCCTCGACGTCGGCGAAGACGATCCGCGCGCCGAGGGCGACCGCGCTGCTGGCCGTCGCCACGAACGTCATCGGCGGCACCACCACCTCGTCGCCGGGTCCCACCCCGGCCGCCGCGTAGGCGACGTGCAGGGCGGCCGTGCCGTTGGCGACCGCCGCGCAGCCGGCCCCGCCGGTCCAGCCCGCGAGGTCCGCCTCGAACGCGTCGACCTGCGGGCCGGTGGTCAGCCAGTCGCTGCGCAGGGTGGCGACCACGGCGGCGACGTCGTCGTCGGTGATCGACTGCCGGCCGTACGGGAGCATCGCCGTCACGCCGTGATGCCCAGCATGTCGCGCAGCTGCCGGACGCTCAACCACTCGTCGTTGCCGTCGGACTGGTAGGCGAACCCGTCCGGCACCGGCTCACAGTCGACGGGCGGCCGGTAACCCCAGGTGGCGATCGTCGGTTGGACGATGAACCGGTCCTTCGCGCGCAGCGTCCGGCGGCTGTCGTCCGGGGCGATCATCTCCTCGTGCAGCTTCTCGCCGGGCCGGATGCCGATCTCATGGGTGGTGGCGTCCGGGGCGACCGCCTCGACCAGGTCGAGGATGCGCATGCTGGGGATACGCGGCACGAACAGCTCCCCGCCCTGCATCTGGTCGAAGCTGTCCAGCACGAACTGCACGGCCTGGTCCAGGGTGATCCAGAACCTGGTCATCCGCTTGTCGGTGATCGGCAGGCTCTTGCCTTCGGCGGCGAGCCGGCGGAACAGCGGCACCACCGAACCCCGGCTGCCCACCACGTTGCCGTAGCGGACCACGGCGAACCGGGTGGGGTGCTGGGCGGCGTAGTGGTTGGCCGAGACGAAGAGCTTGTCGCCGACGAGCTTGGTCGCGCCGTACAGGTTGATCGGGCTGGACGCCTTGTCGGTGGAGAGCGCGATGACCTTCTTGACGCCGGCCTCGATGGCCGCGTCGACCACGTGCTGCGAACCGGTGATGTTGGTGGCGATGAACTCCGACGGGTTGTACTCGGCGGTGTCCACCTGCTTGAGGGCGGCGGCGTGCACCACGTGGTCCACCCCGTGCATGGCCCGGGTGAGCCGGTGCCGGTCCCGGATGTCACCGATGAACCAGCGCAGCCGGGGGTCGTCGCCGAGTTGCTGGCGCAGCTCGTACTGCTTGAGTTCGTCGCGGGAGAACACCACCACCCGGGCCGGGTCGGCCACGTCGAGGACGTGCCGGAGGAACGTCTTCCCGAAGGACCCCGTCCCGCCGGTGACCAGAATGGAGGACCCATTCAACTCACTCAATTTGGTGCTCCCCAGCTCGTGGTTGGTGCGCCACCGGCTCGGGCCAGGCGACCGGACGGACGCTAACCAGGTCGGGTTAACACCCCGACGCCCCCGGGTGAACCCACCGCGCTGCTCCCGTGAATGCCGGACCCCCGGCAGACGAACACTTGCCGACCCGGCTGCTGCCGGCTGACCAGCGGCTACGTCGCTGACTACAGTGGCCCGGCGCGGCCGGTGGGCACCCCGCCGCAGGCGCATCCGACACCCACGGTCGGGCACCCGCCCCGCCCGGCCCGGCCTGCGGGCCGGGACCGTCGCGCGTCCCGGGCGGGCCGACGGGGGTGCCCCGACGAGGCAGGAGACGACGATGGTGGCCGTCACCGAGGTAGGACCCCGGGTCGCCGACCCGCCCGGGCAGCCGGCCGGTCGAGGCCGTCGGCTGGTGCCGGTGCTGCTGGTGGTCGGCTGGCTGGTGGGCGTCGCCTGGCGGATGTGGTCGTCCCGGCACGTGCCGCTGCCCATCGCCCACACCGACGAGGACAGCTACCTGCACACCGCCCGCGCGTTGGCCGGCGGGCCGGGCGGCTTCAGTAGCGAGAACGGGCCGTTGCGGCGGGTCGGCTACCCGCTGTTGATCTCCCCGGCGTTCCTCGGGGAGCGGGACTTCACCGACAGCTACCGGCTGGTGCAGTTGATCAACGCGGTGCTGAACGCGACGGTGCTGCCGCTGGCGTACCTGCTGGTGCGTCGGCTGGTGCCGGTGAGCCGCGCGGTCGCCCTGGCCGCCGCCGCCGTCGCGGCCACCCTCCCGGCGACCGTCTTCTACGCAGGCGTGGCGATGATCGACGCCGTGCTGGCGCCGCTGGTGCTGGCCTGGCTGCTCGCCGTGCACCACTGGGTACGCCGACCCGGCCCGCTGGCCGCCACCGGGGTCGGTGCCCTGGTCGGGGTGTTCCACCTGCTGCACTCGCGGGGCCTGGTGATCGTGGGGGTGCACGCCGGTCTGGTGCTGCTGCTGTTGCTGCGGCGACGGATCAGCCCGGCGCAGGTGCTCGCCGCCGTCCTGCCGGTACTGGCGTTGGCCCTGCTCAACGAGGCGGTCATCCGGCTGCTCGGCGACCGGGTCTACCTGCTCGGGGACCCGCCCGGCGGCGGCACCGTCCGGGCGGTCGCCTCCGGGCCGGGGCTGCTGCGGGTCGGCGCGGCGGTCGCCACCCAGCTCTGGTACCTGGTGGTCATCACCTTCGGCCTGGCCGGTGTCGCCTGGGCCGGCGCCGTCCGCCTCCTGCTCCGCCGTCCCGCCGCGTTGTCCTCCACCCCGGCCTCGGCACTGTCCTCCGCGCCGGCTCCGGCCCCGGTCCCGGTCCCGGTCCCGGTCTCCGCGCCGGCTCCGGCCCCGGTCCTGGCCTCCGCGCCGGCCGCGACCACGGTCGGCACCTCCGTCGCAGCAGGGTCGGCGGCGGACGATGCGGCGACCCGGTGGACGGTCGGGGTGGCGGTGGTGACCAGCGTCGGGGTGGCCGCCGGAGCGTCGGTGATCCTGGCCGGCATCACCGGTAAACCGCTGGACGCCATCTACGGCCGCTACGTGCAGATGCTCGCCCCGTTCTGGCTGCTGGTCGGGGTGGTGATGCTGGTGACCGCGACGCCCCGGGTGCGGTGGCGGCGGGCGGCGGTCGCGGCGGCGGTGCTGCTGGCCGGGGCGACGCTGATCGCCGCCCGGCTCGCCTGGGTGGCCGGCCGGGGACACGAACTGCGCTACGGCGGCTTCGGCGCACCCGACCTGATGGCCCTGACCGGGGGCTGGCGCGAGTTCCGGCCGTTCACCGGCGCGGCCGTCGGACTGGCCGGCTGCCTGCTGCTGGTCGCCGCCGTGCGGTCGCCCCGGCTGCGCGTGCCGGTGCTCGCCGCGCTGGTGGTGGTGAACATCGGCACCATGCAGGTGATCACCGACCGGCTGGTCCGGCCGATGGTCGCGGCGACCGCCCCGACCCCCCGGGTGGCCGACCTGGGGGTACGCCCCGGCGACCGGGTCTGGGCGTCGCTCGGCGTGCAGTGGGTGCTCCGGTTCAACCTCAGCCACCAGGTCACCTGGGCCGACGTGCGGTGGTTCGTGGACAACCCGCCAGCCGACGCGGACGTCGTCCTCGTCCGGTGGGCACCCGGCGAGCCGGACGACTGGGACGGCACCCGGTACGGCTTCGTCCGGTTGGGGGGTAACCCGGCGCAGCACTGGGCCGCCTGGCGTCGCCGCTGACCCGGGTGGTCCCCGCACGTCACCGCCACCCGGTGCCGGGTCGCGGTGGCGCACGCTTTCGCCACCCGGTGCCGCCCCGGTCGTGTGCGTTTCCCGCCGTCGCCCGGTGCGCGCCATTCGGTTAACGGGGGATGGCCGGTCGATGAATCGTCACCGGACACCTGTCGACATCAGCGTCGGCGACGATTTTCCCGGGTCAGGGAAATGGGGACGACGGTGATTTCCCGGCCGTCGACCGTCTCGGGCCGCCCGGTGCCCTCGACGAACCCGAAACGACGGTTCATCTGTCGTACGACGGTGTTGTGCGCCAAGACCTCGCCGTCGAGCCGGTCCAGCGCGAGCACGTCGAAGGCGTGGTCCACCGCCGCCCGCATCACCCCCAGCCAGGCGGGCAGGGTGGCCCCCCGTTCGGCCAGCCCGTCGGCATCCAGATAGAAACCCCAGGCACCGGACCGGGTCGGCCCGTCCAAGCACAGGTCGAAGAAGGTCACCACGCCCGCCGGCAGGTCGTCGTGGAGATAGACCAGCACGCGGCGGGCCGGGTCGGTGCGGACCCGCGACCACCACGCGGCGTGCTCGGCGGGGGTGATCTCGTGACTGGTCTTGCTGACCTGCCGGTTGGTTTCCTGATTACGCCAGGAAAACATCAGGTTAACGTCTTCCGTGGTGGCCTCGCGCAACACTCGTACCCCTTTTATTCACCTGGTGGACCCGGGTCGACCCTACCCGGGTAAATGGGCGAGGTAATTGTCGGGCTGTACACTCCGGCGCATGAACGAATTGAGTCGCGCGCAGATCCGCGACCTCATGGCGCAGGTGGTGCGGAACCAGGGCAGGGTGTTGCCCGACGACGACTCCGCCGATCTGCGGGAGATCGGCTTCCGGTCCCTGGACTTTTCCGAGCTGGCGCTGCGGGTGGAGGACGAGACCGGGGAGGAGCTGAACTTCGACGCCCCCGGGCTGCGTCGGATCGCCACCGTCGGGGACGTCCTCGACTTCCTCGCCGAACTCCAACGGCAGTGACCGTCGCGACCTCGCCGGCCGGGCTGGACAACCGCATCGTCGTCGCCGGGGTGCCCCGGAGCTGGCGCGACCTGCCCGCCCCGGCGCTGCCGTCACCCGGTGCGGTCCTCACCGCCGGAGCCGCCGACGCCCTCGCCGTCGCCCGACACCACGCCGGCTACGGCACCGAACTGCTGCTCGCGGGCCCTACCCGGGTCGACGCGACGATGCGGGACGAACTGCGCGCCGCCGGGTTCGCCGTCACCCTGCTCGTCGACGGGGTGCCGCAGACCACGCCGCCGGCCACCCCCCGGTCGCCGGAGCCGGGCCGGCTCTGGCTGCTCACCTCCGGCTCGACCGGGCGGCCCAAGCGGGTCGGGCACACCCTGGACTCGTTGACCACCGTGCGGGCGGCCCAGCCGGAGCGGACCTGGCTCTGCCCGTACGCTCCCGGCAGTTATGCCTGGTGGCAGGTGGTCACCCTGTCGCTGACCCAGCCCGGTCAGCACCTGGTGGTGGTCGACCCGGACGAGCTGGACGACTGGCCGGCGCTGGCCGCCGCGCACGGGGTGGACGCCGTCTCCGGCACCCCGACCTTCTGGCGGCGCACCCTGCACCGCGACCCGGAGGCGCTGGCCCGGGTGCCGCTGCGGCAACTCACCCTCGGCGGGGAACCCGTCGACCAGACCGTCCTGGACCGGCTCCGGGCGCTCTTCCCGGCCGCCCGGATCTCCTGGATCTACGCCTCCTCCGAGGTGGGCGCGTCGATCGTGGTGCACGACGGCCGGGCCGGCTTCCCGGTCGACTGGCTCGACCAGGCCGTACCCGGTAGGCCCACCCTCTCGCTGCGCGACGGCGAACTGGTGGTCGCCTCACCGCACCACGGCGTCGGGCACGACGGCCCGGTCCGCACCGGCGACCGGGCGCAGATCGTCGAGGGCCGGGTCATGATCACCGGTCGGTTGGACTCCGACGAGATCAACGTCGGCGGCAGCAAGGTCTCCGCCGGGCTGGTCCGCGACGTGCTCACCGCCCACCCTCAGGTGGCCTGGGCCCGGGTGACCGGCCGCCGCGCGCCGGTGCTCGGCCGGATGGTGGTCGCCGAGGTCGTCCCCACCACCGCGCCGGGCGACGCCGGCCAACCGGACGGGGCATCCCTGCTCGACGAGGGTGCGCTGGTGCGCTGGTGCGCCGAGCGGCTCCCGGAGTACGCGGTGCCCCGCCGCATCCGCCTACTGACCGAGATTCCCGTCAAGGAGACCCTGAAGAGCGATGTCTGATTCCGCGCTCGTCCCACCCAGCACCGTGGTCCTCGTCTCCGGGGGGTCCCGGGGGCTGGGCCTGGCCATCGTCACCGACCTGCTCGACGCCGGGCTCACCGTTGCCGCGTTCGCCCGCAGCGTCACCCCCGAGCTGGAGAAGCTGGCCGACGCGCACCCCGACCGGGTGCACGTCGGCGCGGTGGACGTCACCGACCTCGCGGCGGCGCAGGGCTTCGTCCGGGCGGTCGAGGCGCGGTTCGGTCCGATCGACGGACTGGTCAACAACGCCGCCGTCGGGCAGGACTCGATGCACACGCACACCGCCACCGCCGACATCGCCCGGATCGTCGAGACCAACCTGACCGCGCCGTTGCAGCTCACCCGCCTGGTGATCCGGCGGATGCTCGGGCAGGGCCGGCGCGGCCGGGTCGTGAACGTCACCTCGATCTGCGCGCAGCGCGGCTTCCCCGGCCTGGTGGCGTACTCGGCCACCAAGGGCGGCATGGACGCGGCGACCCGGTCGCTGGCCCGCGAGCTGGGCGGGCGGATGCTGGTCAACGCCGTCGCGCCGGGCTTCTTCGCCTCGGAGATGTCCGCCGTGCTGGGCAGCACCCAGCTCGACCAGATCGTCCGCCGCACCCCGACCGGGCATCTGACCGAGCCCGCCGAGGTGGTACCGGTGGTGCGGATGCTGCTGCGCGAGCACACCAACATCAACGGCCAGGTCATCGTGGTCGACGGTGCTGCCTCGATCTGACCGTGCCTGCCCCGACCACCGGCCCGGCGGCGGTCGGGGCGACGGTGTCGTGACGGCCCGGTCCGGGTCGGCCGGTTCGGGTGCGGTCGGGTCGGTGGGCACCCGGCCGGGCGGGCAGGCGGGGCGCGCGGTCGGCCCGCCGGTCCGGCCGGCGGGAAACGTCGGGCTGCGACCGGTGCCGGCGCTGCTGGGCGCCGCCGAACGGCACCTGCGCGTCGGCACCCCCACCGAGCTGCGGTACGCGGTGACCCGCAGCCATCTCGACGACGGGCGCTGCGTCGGCTGGTACGGGCCGGTCACCCCAGGTTGGCGGGTGGCGATCGACGCCGAACGGGCCACCGCCGAGGTCCCGCCCGCGTTGGCCGCCCGCTTCGGCCCGGTCGACTTCTGGGCCCGCTGGACCCGGGCGGAGAGCCTGTGCAAACTGGCCGAGATACCGGTGGCCGCCTGGTGGCGGCGGCACGGTCTGGCCGTACCCCCGCACACGCGTGCGGTGTGGCGCACCCTGCACCTGGCCGACCTGGTGGTCACGGTGGCCTTCGCCCCCTGAACGCGCCCCCGCCCCGCGCGGTGGCGCGGGGCGGAGGCGGGCGGTGTCAGACGAGGTCCCAGCTCAGCGGGGTACCGCGGGGGACGTCGGTGGTGAAGGTGCGGCCGAGGACCCGGGCGATCTCCACCGGAGGCAGGCCGCCGGCCGGGCGGATCGAGCGGACGTTGGCTGCGGTCACCTCGTCGCCGGCCCGGACGTCGGCCACCACGAACAAGGAACGGCGGAACCGCAGCCCCTCCCGCTCGGCCGGGGTCGGGCCGATGGCGGTGCCGCCGAGCGCCGCGTGTGCCCGCGCCGACTCGACCACCAGGGCGGCCAGCTCGTCGGGGTGCAGCGAGAAGTCGGAGTCGACCCCGCCGTCGCCCCGGTCGAGGGTGACGTGCTTCTCGATGAAGCACGCGCCCAGCGCCACCGAGGCCACCGGCACCCCGATGCCGGGGGTGTGGTCGGACAGGCCGACCGGCACCCCGAAGGCGTCGGCCAGCACCGGGATCCGGCGCAGGTTGCTGTCGGCCGGTGGGGCCGGGTAGGCGGCGGTGCAGGCCAACAGCACGATGCCACCGGCCCCGCCGTCGCGGGCGGTGCCCACCGCAGCGTCGATCTCGGCGACGGTGGCCATCCCGGTGGAGATGACCAGCGGCTTGCCGGTGCCCGCGACCAGCCGGATCAGCGGCAGGTCGACCAGCTCCGACGAGGCGATCTTGTACGCCGGGACGTCCAGCCCCTCCAGCAGCTCCACCGCCGACGGGTCGAACGGGGACGAGAACACGGTCAGCCCCCGCTCCCGGGCCCGTTCGAAGATCGGCCCGTGCCACTCGTACGGGGTGTGGGCCCGCTCGTAGAGCCGGTAGAGGTTCTGCCCGCCCCACAACTCGTGCCCGCCGGAGATGCGGAACGCCGGGGTGTCCACGTCGATGGTGATGGTGTCCGGCCGGTACGTCTGCAACTTCAGCGCGTGCGCCCCGCTGGCCGCCACCGCGTCCACGATCGCCAGGGCCCGCCCCAGGTCACCGTTGTGGTTGCCGGACATCTCCGCCACCACGAACGGCTGCTCGCCGGCCCCCACCAGGTGCGGCCCGATCTTCACTGTCGTCGTCATCTGAGACCCCTGTTCCTGTGCTCGTTGCTCGTGTCCCGGCGGGCACCCCGACGCCGGCCGGTCACCGGCTGCCGCGACCCGCGAGCGCGTCCCGGTCGGCGGGGGAGTCGTGGGACGGCCCGACGACCGGCGGCACCGGTTGCGGCACGGCGGCCGGGCGGCACAACCACCCCGCCAGCCGGTGCGCCTGGCGCAGCACCGCGTACGCGAGGTAGGCGTCCCGGCCGACCAGCCGGTGCTTGAGCCCCGCCACGCCGCCCGGCCGGGGGTAGCCGCCCGGCGGCAGGTGCCGGCGGTGGTGCGCGGCGATGCGGTGGAAGAACTCGCGGCGCAGGTGCGGGTGCAGCCGGCCGTCGTTGCCGACCACCACCAGCATGTGGTTGATCATCAGAGTGAACAGCTCGCCGCGCAGCCGCTCGTCGGGATACCGGCGGGCGACCCAGTCGAACAGCCTGTCGTACTGGGCGAAGGCGTCGAAGTGGCGACCGCTGCGGGTGGAGGTGATCGCGCCCTGCCGACCCTGCCGGTAGAGGTAGCAGACCCGGTCCAGCACGGAGATCCGTTCCGCGCCGATGAGCAGCGGGTTGCTGAACGGGATGTCCTCGTACCAGCCGGGGTGGAAGCGCAGTTCCAGGTCGGCCATGAACTCCCGGCGGACCACCTTGTTCCACGCGGTGTGCTGCACCCGCAGCAGCCCGGGTCGGTCGGCCAGCCGGACCACCCCGGGGATGCCGCGTAGCAGGTGACTGCTCGCGTCCACCTCCCGCCGGCCGTCCTCGCTCACCCGCAGGTGGTCGAGCATCAGCACGTCGGGGCGGTGCGCCCGGAGCTGGCCCAGCACCGCCGCGATGGTGCCCGGCGGCAACCAGTCGTCGCTGTCGACGAACCAGACGTACTCCCCGGTGGCCACGTCCAGGCCGGCGTTGCGGGCGGGACCCAACCCGACGTTGCGGGTCAGGTGCATCGTGCGTACGCCCGGATGCTCGGCCGCGTACGCGCGCAGCAGCTCACCGCACCGGTCCGGCGAGGCGTCGTCGACCGCGACGATCTCGACCGCGCCCGCCGCGTCGGCCGGCACGTCCGTGCGCACCGAGTCGAGGCACTGGTGCAGGTACGCCTCCACCCCGTGGACGGGGACGACGACGCTGAGCAGCGGGGTGGGCGCGGGCTGGTTGACCACCCCGCCACCCTGGTGCACGGGTATGGACGGCCACGGAACGTGACGTATCCGGCGGAGATGGAGCTGCTGAACAGCGGCCGAGCGGCAGGTTAACGGTTCAGCATCCGCCGTACCGGTGCGCCGACCGCCCGCTTGACCCGGGCCCGCAGCCGCTGTTCCCGCAGCTCCCGCACGTCGTCGCCGAGCGCCGCGTTACGGTCGCGCAGCCACTGGATGCGGGCCAGCAGTTCCTCGGGCGAGGTGGCCCCGGCGGGCCGGACCGCCGGGGGGAACACCGTCTCGCGGACCTGCGCGTCGAATCGGGCCGCGCTGTCGCCGTCGTCGAACGCGTTGCCCAGGTCGTGCCGGGCGAGGAACGCGCGCAGCACCTCGTAGCGGGCCCGGTGCCCGGTGTTGAGGGCGGTGTAGTCGGCCTCGGCATAGAGCTGTGCGGCGTCCACGTCGGCCGGCACGTCCTTCATCAGCCGGTGCGGGATGTCGAAGTACCTGGCCAGTTCCAGGGTGCGCGAGTCGTGCGCGAACAGGTAGCCGGGGGTGCCGGAGACCAGCGCGGTGATGGTGCCGTGGATGCGGGTGCCGAACGCGAAGTCGAAACCGGCGAGATAGTCCATCCAGGTCCACGGGTCGAGGAACATCCGCACCTTGTCCTCGGTGAACAGCGGGTGCGAGGTGTGCACCGGGATGGCGCTGGTCTTGCCCCGGTCCTCGGGGGCGTCGCCGTAGAGCAGGGTGCCCAGCGTCTTGAGGTCCTGCGGGAGGTAGCGCAGGTTGGGGTAGCGGGCCTGGTGCGAGGTGATGATCTTCGCCATCGACTTGACGTACGGGGAGACGGTCAGCGCCACCCGGGCGTCGGGCGGCAGGGCCGGCGCGGACTTCTCCACCCGGAACCGGTCCCCGTGCAGGAACATCGACGGGCAGCCGATCACGTCGACGGCGGAGAAGCCCAGCGTGTTCAGGTACCGCGCGGTGATCTCCCCCCGCACACCGATGCTCGGCCCCCGCTCCAGCGCCGCCCGGACGAACCGGCTGACCACGTCGTCGATCGGACGCAGGTACTCCCGGTCGCCGTGGATGTCGGTCTGCACGCCGACCCCGAACACCACCACCGGGATCCGCAGCCGCTCGACCAGCTTCGTCATCAGCTCGATGCGGTGGGCGTAGCTGCGCCGGAACGCGTTGGCCAGCGGGATGACGTACACGTCGTACTGCTCGTTGATCCGGTCGGCGTCGCGCAGGTCGACCTTGAACTCGGTCGACGTGATCCGCGCGGTGGAGGTGCGCAGCAACTTGTGGGCGGCGTGACTGAAGACCAGGTTGCCGTTGTTCTCCCCGATCCAGTTCCCCTCGTACGCCTCCTCCGGGCCGCGTACGTCGAACGGGTCCTTCTTGGCCCGCATCAGGATCCGCTGGTGCACACTCTGCTCCGTTCCTCGTTCGCCGGGCGTGCCTGCGACGGGCCGCGCCGGTCCGCCCCATGGGCGCGCGCCGACACCGACGGGTCCCGCGATGTTAGGGCAGTGGAGGGATTTCGTACACCTTCCGCACATCCGCACCACCCCGGCGCGTCACCCGCGGTGGGGTGTGCCGGTAGGGTGCCCCGGGTGACCAGCGTGCCCACCCCCGCGTCCCCGGCGCTGAACCGGCTGCCGTCGCTGACCGGGCTGCGGTGGATCGCCGCCATGCTGGTCTTCGGCTACCACGTCGGCACCATGCGGATCGTCACCCAGCCCGACGCCAGGGCGGTGGTCGACTGGCTGTTCACCCTGGGCCTGTCCGGGGTGCAGTTCTTCTTCATCCTCAGTGGCTTCGTGCTGGTCTGGTCGACCCGCGACGGCGATCGGCGGCGGGACTTCTGGCGTCGGCGGCTCGCCAAGATCTATCCCAACCACGTGCTGACCTGGGCGGCGGCGCTGCTGGTGATGTGGTGGTTCGCCGACCCGGTGGTGCCGCGCGCCGCCCTGGAGAATCTCTTCCTCGTCCAGGCGTGGGACCCCACCCCCGGCTACTTCTACAGCATCAACAACGTGAGCTGGTCGCTGTCCTGCGAGCTGTTCTTCTATCTCTGCCTGCCGCTGGTGCTGCCGGCGATCCGGCGGGCCCACTCCGGCGTGCTCTGGGCCGTGGTGGTGGCGGTGCCGCTGGTCATCCTGGCGCTCTGGCCCGGTCAGCAACTGCTCCCCGAGGGCAGCAACTGGTGGTTCACCCAGGTCTTCCCGCTGGTCCGCTCCACCGAGTTCTGGCTGGGCGTCGCCGCCGCCGAGCTGCTGCGCCGGGGCCACTGGCGGGGGCCCGGCCTGCCGCTGGCCAGCCTGCTGTTCGTGGTCGTCTGGGTGGCGGCGCACTGGATTCCGGCCGAGATGTGGGCGGCGCTGCTGTCGGTGGCGTACATCCTGGTCATCCCGGCGGCGGCCCGCGCGGACGTGCAGGGCCGCTGGTCACCGTGGCGGCACCGCACCCTCATCTGGCTCGGTGAGGTGTCGTTCGCCTTCTACCTGGTGCACGTGCTGGTGATGATGACGGTGCTGCGGCTCACCGGGCACTGGGGTGTGGGGCTGCCCGGCTGGTCGGGGCCACTGGCCGTGCTCGGTTTCCTGGTGCTGAACCTGGCGTTGGCCGCCGCCCTGCACCGCTTCGTGGAGACGCCGATGATGCGCCGGCTCGCTCCCCGCCGCCGTACCCCACCCGTGCCGGCCGCCCCCGACGCCGCCCGCGGTGCCGCTGTCCCCGACGCCGCTGCCCCCGGTGCCGTTGTCGGCGGTGGGGCGCCGGCCGGCGTCGCCGCCGCCGGTGGGGTTCGGCCGGACGACGCGGCCGGCAGCGGCGGTGTCACCGTGCCGGGGCCGCGGGCTGCCGGCGACGGGCGGCGTGCCGGACTCCCCGTCGAGTACGTCGGACCGCGCGACCCGCACTGACCACCCCGCCCGGCCGTCCGGACCAGGTCCACGGTGGTGGGCGCGGCGACACGCCCGGCGGTGCTGCGGGTCGGTCACCCCGGCGGTAACGTGGACATATGCTCCCGGCCGCACTCACCAGTCCGCTGTGGTGGGTCGCCCGCTGGTGGTCCCGGCTGCTGACCGGCCTGGCTGTCGCGATCGCGTTCGCCGTCGCCGGCCCGTCGCTGCCCGGCCCGGCGTCGTTCGACCCGGGGCCGGCGGCAGCCGCCCTGCCGGTCGACGCGTCGCTGTCCTTGCACGCGGCCGGAGCCCCGGCCACCCCGACCGGCATCCGCAGCGGTGGGCAGGAGGCCGACCCGGCCGGCGTCGCCGCAGATCGGGCCGTCGCCGTGGTGCTCGCCGTGCCGGCAGCGGACCGGGCCGCCGTGGTGCTGGCCGTGCCGACGGCAGACCGGGTCGACGCCGTCGTGCCGGCCGGCGTCGCACGGAGCGCCCCGCCCCCGGCGCTGCCGGCCGGTCGAACACCCGTCGCCACCGCCCCCCGGGCACCCCCGGCGGGCTGACCGCCCACGCGGGGGCCGACCCACCCGCGACCGCCTCCGCCACGCACCACACCCGCACCGTCCGGCCGGATGTTCCCGCCGCCGGTACGGCCTCCTCTTCCGCATCCCGCCTGCGAGGTGTCGACCGTGAACACCGTGCTCTCCCAGTTCCTGATCGAGGTCCCGACCGCCACCGTGATCTGGTCCGCGCTGCTCGTCCTGGCGCTGACCGGGATCACCATCCTGGTGGCCCGGCCCGAGCGGGACCAACCGGCCGCCGCAGCCACTGCCGCCGCGCCGGCATCCGACGCCCCACCCCCCGTCGCCGACCTGCGTCGCTACGCGGAGGAGGTGGCCGTCGCCGCCTCCGGAGCCGCCCGGAGGGCCCGCCACCACCGCGTGGCCTGGCTGGCGGCCCACGACGCCCTGGAACGGGCCTGGCAGGCGTACGACGAGGCGGAGACGCTGGCCCGCCGGTTCACCGGTGCCCGGGCGCTGCCCAGCCCGCGTACTCCCCGCACGCCCGCCGAGTACGCCGGTCGGGAGCGGTGGCTGCACCAGGAGGCCGTGGCGGCGCACTGGCGGGGAGAGTTGTCGGTGGAGCGGCTGCGGGACGTCTTCGCGCACCGCGACGGTTGGGACCCGCGTCGGCACCCGGTCGAGCACGAGGTGATGCTGGCCCGCGCGGTCCGCGAGGACCGGCGTACGGCGTACCGGGCTGCGGTCGGGCGGGAACGGGCGGCGTGGCGGAACGCCGAACTGGCCGCCGAGGCGGCCCGGTCGCTGGCTGCCGAGGCACACGCGGCGGCGCAACGGTGGCGGCCGACCCGGGTCCCACTGCCCCGTCCGGCGACGTCCGCCACCCGCCCGGCCCCCGCCACCCGCTGGCGTCCGGCCCGGGTCGGCTGACCCGGCCGTCAGGTCGGCCGGCCGCTGGTTGGCGAAGCCGGACCGGTCGGCGGGTCGGCGGGTCGGCGGGACTGAATTGTTATCTGCGGGTTGTGGGTGCCGTCACTGCGGGTGGAAACCGGACACCTGGTCACAGTCGGTCACATCGACTGCGACGATCATCGGTGGTCGGTGCCCCGCCGTCCGGGTTTTCGCCTGGACGGGCCCGGGCGCTCCGACCGTCCCACGCGTGGCGGGTCAGTGCCCGAGTGCCCCGAAACTGACTCGTCCAGCCCATGTTTGTGCAGCTCAACGGGCTTGGCGAGGGGGGAAACCGGCCAGTAGTGTCGCTGCGGTCCGGTGCGGTTTCCGATCGCAAGAGGCGACGCCGTGCCGACCCGCTCAATCGTGCCAGTCACGAACCGGGGACCCACACGCACCACCTGGGGTGAATCTCCGGGCCACGGCCCGGGGTAGGGCGATCTTCCCGCCCGAATCCGTCAGCTAACCCGGTCGGCGGCAAAGGAAGGAGTTCCCTCCTCGTGCAGCATGACCCCACCCCCTCGGTAGTTCCTCCACCTCGGTGCCGGGGCACCGCCGGACCGTCGCGCCCGACGCGCTGACCCGGCTCTGTGCCCCGCCGCCCGGCCCCTGCCGGGCGAGCCGCCGATCCGCCCGGCCCCCCGTCGGGCGGTCCCTGCCGAACGAGCGGCGCAACACCCGATCCGCGCGTGGCGTGTCCGCCGCGTGCCGATGGGTTGTGCCCGCCGCCTCGCCCCGTGGAGGAACACCCTGTGAAGCACCACATGAAACGACAGCTCCGCCTACTGGGCACCCGACGCCCGTACCGGATGGTCGTCGGCTCGGCGGCGGTCCTCGTCCTGGCCGCCGGTGGCACCGCCCTGGCCGCCGGGGTCGACGACGCCCCGACCGGCCAGCAGCGCGCCACCGCCGTGGCCGAGACCGCCCCCCGCCTCGACGACGTCGCCAGCCGCGCCCAGGCCCGGGTCGCCGTCCCCGCCCCGACCAGCCCGTCGGCCACCCCCTCGGCCAGCCCGTCGGCGAGCGACGCCCCGTCGCCGCGCGTCACCCGGGCGAAGGCCAGGGCCACCGCCGACCCGGACCTGACCCGCAAGGCGGCCCCGAAGCCGCCGTCGTCGAAGGTCCTGCGCTACGACTACCAGGCCCAGACCACCTACTACTACTGCGGCCCGGCGGCGGTCCGCAACGCGCTCAGCGCGGCCGGCATCGAGCGCGGCCAGGACGACCTCGCCGCCCTGTTGGGCACCACCGAGATGGGCACCAACTCGGCCGAGGACACCACCCGGGTGCTCAACGCCGTGGTCAAGGGTGACCCGTACCGGACCAGGATGTTCGCCGGCACGCCGAGCGACGCGCAGATCGACCGGCTGCGGGCCGACGTGGTCGCGGCGGTCGCCGACAAGCGGGCCGTGGTCGCGAACGTGGCCGGGGACGCCACCGACCTCGACGGCGGCTGGCACTCCTTCCCCGGCGGCCACTACATCGCCGCCGTGGGCTACCGGGACAACGGTCGTACCGTGCGGATCGCCGACTCGGCCGACCCGTCGCTGCCGGCCTACTGGGTCAGCGTGACCACCCTGGCGAACTGGATCGCCACCCGGGGCTACTCCGCCTGACCGAGCCACCCCACCCGCCCCGGCCGCCCGACCACGGGTGGCCGGGGCGGTTCGCTGTCCCCGGGTCGACCCGGCCGGCCGGACGAAGATCGTGCTCGAACATGGTTGTAGTGGCCTCCTGCGACGAGGAGGCCACTACAACATGGATCGAGCACGATCTTGCCGACGGAGGCGGGCGCGAGCGGGTGCGGGTGCGGGCGCGAGCGGGTGTGGGCGGAGGCGGGTGCGGGTCAGGCGTGGGGGGAGAGGGGGGCGGCGGGGGCACGGGGGGTCGGCGGGGCCCAGCCCGGTTCCAGCTCGCGGCGGGCCGCGGCCAGGAAACCCTCGGCGTACGCGTCGGCGGGGAAGTCGCCCAGGTAACGGCGGCGGGTCTGCCAGCGGGCCGCCGCCAACGGGTCGGTGTCCAGCAGCCCGGTCAGCACCTCGTCCAGGTTGGCCATGTCCCGGCGCAGCACGTAACCGGAGCGGGCCAGCGGGAACCGGTCCAGGAACTCGTCGCCGTCGACGCCCAGGTCGGTCACCGCGTACGGCTTGCCGGAGTAGAGGTAGTCGGAGATGACCCCGGAGACGTCGGAGACCAGCGCGTCGGAGCGGTTGACGCACTCGGTCAGGCTCAGCTCGCGGCTGGCCGCCGCCCCCCACAGGTGCTGCCGGCCGGTGCGGGTCCGGTCGGCGGCGAGCAGTTCGGTGAGCCGGGCCAACTGCCGGGCCGAAGCCGGATTCTGCCCGGTGTACGGGTGGGCGCGCAGGATCACCGTGGCCCCCCGGTCGAGCAGCCGGCGCAGCAGCGGCTCGGCCACCGGCAGCGAGCAGTAGTTGGCGTCGGCGTGGTGGCCGGTCCAGGTGGGGGTGTAGAGCACGGTCGGGGCGGTCAGCGGGCGGGCCTCCCGGCGTACCTCGATGGCTTCGACCTGCGGGCGGCCGACCACGACGAACTTCTCGGCGGGGATCTCCACCCCGGCCCGCGCGTACCGCTCGATCGCCGCCGGACCGGCCACGAAGATCTTGTCGAAGATGGCCGAGACCGGGTTGGCGCTGGGGGCCTTGTCGCTGTCGCCGTGGTGCAGCTGCACGTGGGTGAGCTGGGTGAACCGGATGCAGTGACTGTTCTTCGCCCCGTGGTTGACATAGAACGCCACCCGCAGGCTGGGCACCAGCGCCTCGTCCATCGCCTTGAGGGTGGGGCAGTAGACCACCGGGGCGCTCGTCGCGGCGGCGATCGTGGGCAGGAACTCCGGCTCCCGCAGCAGCACCAGGAACGGCCGGCCGAGCCGCTCCAGGTAGGGCAGCCACATGGTGACCTGGTATTCCGAGCCGGGTGGGGCGGAGAAGTAGAGCAGGAACTCCGGCTGGTGCGCGCGCAGCGCCCGGGTCACCGGGCCGCCCCCGCCCGACGGCCGGAACCGCCGCCGGGCCAGGTCCAGGCCGACCGCACCGCAGCCGGCTGCGACCACCAGCACGACGACCAGCGCCAGCACGGCAGGCAGGGCGAACGCGGCGGCCACCGCCACCACGGCGAGCAGCCCCAGCAGTACGCCGCCGAGCCGGGCGGCGACCAGCGGGGTCCACGCCCGCACCGGCAGGTTCGCCGCCCGGATCTCCAGGTTGCCGGCATCGCGCAGCGGTCCCACCAGCAGCACCAGGCCCAGCAGCAGCAGCGCGGTGAGCGCCAGCACCGGGTCGAACCCGTCGTCGAGCCGGCGGGCGTAGCCGACCAGGATGCCGGCGGCCAGCAGCACCGTCTCGGCGACGATGTCGGCGTCGGGGCGGACCCGACGTTCGTAGCCGGCGGCGGCCAGCGCGGCCACCGCCAGGGCCAGGCCCCAACCGGTGGCCCCGGTGAACGCCACCACCAGGAAGGCGACCACGGCCAGGCCGGTGGTCAGGCACCGTGCGATCAGTTTCCTGACCAGCTCACCACGCATGTCGTACCGTCTCCGGGGGTCGGGTCAGCCGGCGTCGACGCCGCTGGGCAGCCGGTCCTGCTCGGCCGCGGTCGGCTGGGCCGGCACCGGGGCCGCCTCGCCGGGGGCCCGCCGGACGTCGATCACCTGACCGGTGAGGTCGGAGATCAGCACGTCGAGCGAGGACTGGGCGACCGTTTCGGCGGCCAGCAGGGTGTGCTCCGGCTCCTCACCGAACGCCTTGGTACGCATCGGGGTGGCGGTGCGCTCCGGGTTGATGCAGTTGACCCGGACGCCGTACTCGGCCCACTCGTCGGACAGCGCCTGGGTCAGGTTGACCAGCGCCGCCTTCGTCGAGGAGTAGAGCGCGTACTGGGCCCGGCCCCGGGTGTAGGAGCTGGACGTGTAGAGCAGCAGCTGACCCTTGGTCTGCTGGAGGTACGGCAGGGACTGCCGGGCGGCGATCACCGGGCCGACGAAGTTGACCTGGAGCACCCGGTCCATGGTCTCCTCGTCCATCTCGGCCAGCGCGCCCTTCTCCAGGATGCCGGCGGTGACCACCACGTGGTCGATCCGGCCGGTGGCCTCGAACGCGGTCTTCAGCGCGGCCTCGACGTCGCCGGTCTGCTCGACGTGGGTGCCGGTGCTGGAGCGGCTGAACGCGAAGACCTGCGCGCCGTAGCCCCGGGCCAGCTCGGCCAGGTCGTGCCCGATGCCGTAGCTGCCGCCGAAGATGACGATCGTGCGCCCGGCCAGCTCCTCGGTGTAGCTGCGGTGCGACAGCCGGGGGGCCTGGGCGGCGGCGAGCTGGAACAGCTTGTCGGCGAGGTGCACGTCGACCGGGTGGGTGACCTTGATGTTCTCGTCCGACCCGTCGATCACCTTGATCGGGGTGCCGGGCAGGTAACGCAGCACCACACCGCAGTCGTCGGTGGCGGCGAAGTCCGGGTCGCCCTCGGCCCGCCGGTACGCCTCCCGGATGGTGCCCGAGCGGAACGCCTGCGGGGTCTGCCCCCGGCGCAGCCGGGACCGGACCGGGATGTCGGTGATGCACTCGTCCTCGTCGACCTGGATGATCGTGTCGGCGGAGGGGATCGCCACGTCGACGGCGGAGTAACTCCACAGCGCGTTCACGCACTCGCGGACGATCCGGGCGCTGACCAGTGGGCGGACCGCGTCGTGGAAGAGGATGTTGACGTCGCCGTCGCCGACCGCGTCCAGGGCGGCCCGGGTGGTGGCGTTACGGGTCTCGCCGCCCTCGATGACCTTGCTGACCTTGCGGAAGCCGGCCTTGTCGACGATCTGCTGGGCGTCGGCGACGTGCCCGGTGGCCATCAGCACGATGATCTCGTCGATCTCCGGGGCGGCCTCGAAGACGGCCAGGGTGTGTTCGATGATCGGCTTGCCGGCGATCTTCAGCAACTGCTTCGGGATGCCCAGGCCGAGCCGGGTCCCGGTGCCTCCGGCCAGCACCACCGCCACCGTCCGCGAGGGCCGCCACGGTGCCGGGGTCTCCGGTGTGGCGTCCGGGCCAGTGGTGTGGTCCTGCGTCATTGCCGATCCTCACTCTCGGGGGATGTCTGCACGCGTCCCGGGGGTCACCCTGAACGAAGGATTGCGCCAGCGTGGCGACGGGATGAACCTTAACGCGCGGACCGCGCCGCCCCAACGGGACGACGCGGTCCGTGGAGCATCGGATCGATGCCGTACGTGCGCCCGGAATACTACTTGCCGTTGGCGAATGCCTCGTACGCCCGGATCACCTCGTCGGTGGGCCCGTCCATCCGGATCAGCCCCGACTCCAACCAGATCGTCCGTTCACAGGTGTCCCGTACCGAGGAGAGCTGGTGGCTGACCAGGAAGACCGTGCCGGCCCCCTCGCGTAGTTCCCGGACCCGCTGCTCGCTGCGCTTACGGAAGCCCTTGTCGCCGGTGGCGAGCGCCTCGTCGATCAGCAGCACGTCGTGCTTCTTGGCGGCGGCGATGGAGAACCGCAGCCGGGCCGCCATGCCCGAGGAGTACGTCCGCATCGGCAGGCTGGCGAAGTCGCCCCGCTGGTTGATCCCGGAGAACTCGATGATCTCCGGCGTCATCCGGGCCACGTCGTCGGGCTGCATCCCCATCGCCAGGCAGCCCAACGTGACGTTGCGCTCACCCGACAGGTCGTTGAGCAGGGCGGCGTTCACCCCCAGCAGGGACGGCTGGCCCTGGGTGTAGACCGCGCCCCGGTTGACCGGGAGCAGCCCGGCGATGGTCCGCAGCAGGGTCGACTTGCCGGAGCCGTTGCTGCCGATCAATCCGATCGCCTCACCCCGGTACGCGGTGAAGGACACCCCCTTGACCGCGTGCACCTCCTGGATGTTGGGCGCGGAGGAGCGCTTGACCAGCCGGCGCAGCGCGGCCACCGGTGTGCTCCCGCCCCCGGCGCCCTTGTGCACCCGGTAGATCACGTGTGCGTCGTCCACCACCACGGTGGGGATCCGCTCGACGACCCGGGGCAGGGTCACGGTGACGTCGTTGGACGTCTCGTACCGGTCATCCACGGCCGTACTCCTGTTCGCCGCGCCAGAAGTAGACGTACCCGGCGATCCCGCCCAGAATCGCCCAGCCGGCCGCCACCAGCCAGAGCTGGGTCAGCGACTCGTTGAGCAGTGGCGCCTGCTCCAGCAGGGCGTACCGGGCCAGCTCGATGTAGACCAGGATCGGGTTGAACTGGATGAGCGTCGAGGCCCACTCCGGCAGCCGGTCGAACAGCTTGACGTTGTAGAGCACCCCGGAGCCGTACATCCAGGTGCGCAGGATGAACGGCATGACCTGCTTGAGGTCGCTGGCCTTGGAACCCATCCGGGCGACCACCATCACGACCCCGGCGTTGAAGGCCGCCTGGAGCAGCAGTGCCGGCGGCAGCATCAGCCAGGCCAGGGTGAGCGGCTCGCCGGTCACCAGCACGATGCCGACCAGCACGATCATCGAGGCCAGCAGCTGCTGGAACTGGGTCAACGTGGCGGCCAGCGGCAGGCAGGCCCGGGGGAAGTGCAGCGCCCGGATCAGCCCCAGGTTGCCGCTGATCGACTGGGTGCCGGCCAGCACGGCGCTCTGGGTGAAGTTGAAGATGAACAACCCGGTGGTCAGGTACGCGATGAAGTTCGGGATGGTGTTCTGCCCGAGCACCACGCCGAAGATCAGGTAGTAGACGGCGGCGTTGGTCAGCGGGGTGAGCACCTGCCAGATCTGGCCCAGCTTGGCGTTGCTGTACGAAGCGACCAGTTTGGCGTTGGCGTACGCGGCGGTGAAGTGCCGGTAGGCCCACAGTCTGCGGCTGTACTCGGTCAGAGAGGGGCGCTCACCGGCGACCCGTAGTCCGTGCCGAGCGGCCAGCTGCGCCTGGGTCAGGCCCGTTTCGGGGTCGACCAGCGCGGTGGTGGCCATGGGAAGGGCGCTCCGATCTTTCGTACCAACGGGATGCGCGCGACGATGGGAACTGTGGGTCGGCGCGGTGCCGGGGCAGCCTCGTCGCTGCGTGGACGGTAGTCCATAACACGTCGGGACGCAACCGTACCGTCGTTGCGCTACATTGGCCCACGTGACAGGTGCGAAGAGTCCCCGATGACCAGCGACAAGAGGCGTGCGCCGGCCGGTGCCGCAGTGCTGAGAGGCGACATCACCAGGGCCATCCGCCGCGCGTTGATGCAGGAACTCGCCGCCGTCGGATACGGGCGGCTCTCCATCGAGGCGGTGGCCCGCCGGGCCGGCGTCAGCAAGACCGCGATCTACCGGCGGTGGAGCTCGAAGCTCGACCTGGTGATCGAGACCGTGGTCGCCGCCGCCGGCAGCAAACTGCCGGCGCTGGACACCGGCAGCCTGCGCGGCGACCTGACGCTGTTGTTCCAGGTGGTCGCCCACGCGCTGAGCCACCCGCTGGCCTCGCAGATCATCCCCGACCTGCTCGCCGAGGCGGCCCGCAACCCGACCATCGACGAGACCCTGCAGCAGTTGCTGCGGGCCAAGCAGCAGGAGATCGGCGGCCGGCTGATCGGCCTGGCGGTGGAGCGCGGCGAGCTGCCCGCCGACACCGACGCCGACGCGGCGGTCGACCTGATCGTCGGGCCGCTGTACTGGCGACTGGCCATCGCCCGTACCCCGCTGACCCCGACCTACCTGGACCTGCTGGTGGAGTCGGTGGCCATCGGGCTCACCGCGAACGGCACCGTGCCCCGGCCGCGGGCGGCCCCGGTGTCCGGTTGACCCGGCATCCACCCCACCCGGCCAACTCCGGGACACCGCCACGCCGCCCACCGGCCATCGACGGACGATGGTTGCGGTTACCCTGCTTTCCGGACCGGAGCCGGGCGACCGTCCGCCGCCCGCCGGCCGTACGACTCTCGCGTACCGTGCCCGCACGACGACAAGGACGATCCGTGCCGAACGCCGACCCCGTTGCCGTCGCGCCTCCGCCCGTCGCACCACCCCCCGCCGCACGGCCGCGGCCCGCGCACCGGTTGCGGTCGGCGCTCGCCGCGGCCCCGGCCGTCGTCACCGACGCGGCCGTGCTGGGCTTCGCGCTGTGGACGGTGCTCTACCACGCGTCCTTCCTGTTCGGGCTGCGCCCGTCGGTGACGTTCCTGATCTGGCTGGTCGGCTGCGCCCTGATCACCGCCCTGGTGGCGGTGCGTGCCCTGCGCCGGGCCCGGGTCCCCGCCCCGGCGGGTGCGGCTTCCGACGCCGCCGGAGCGCCGACGGCTACCGAAGCCGTCCCGGCGGGCGGCACGGGCCAGCCGCGCCGCTGGCTGCTGCCCGTGGTCGCCGCCGGGGTGGTCGCCGCCGTCACCGCCGGCCTCGCCGGCACCCCGGCCGGCGACGTGCTCTCCTGGTGGGTCCCGGCCGCCGCCGGCGCGGTCGCGGGCGTCGGTGCCATGCTGCTCACCCGGCGGGCGTGGCGGGCTGACGACGCGGCGCCGCCCGCGTCACCGGTCCCCACCGCCCTCCAGTCCGGGTACGCGCTGCTGATCTCGGTCGGGGTGGCGATCTCCTCGCTCTACCTGGCCCGCAACACCCCGGACGACGTCTACTACGTCGGCAAGACCGTCTGGGTGGCCGACCGTGACCTGGTGCCCACCAACGACTTCCTGTTCACCGAGAACGTCGCCCCGGCGATGGGTTCGCTGCCACCGACCCCGTCGATCGAGGTGTTCGACGGCGCGCTCGCGCACGTGCTCGGCATCCACGGCGCGTCCGCCACCTGGTACCTGGCGCTGCCGGTGATGGCGGTGCTGGCCGTCCTGGCGTTGTGGCGGCTCACCCACCGGTGGGCCCCACGCCGGCCGGTGCTCGCGTTCAGCGTCGCGGTCACCTACCTCTACCTGGTGGCCGGCTCGGACGCCGCGCTCGGCACCTTCCACCTGCCCCGCCTCTACGAGGGCAAGGGGATGTTCGTCTCGGCGGTCATCCCGCTGATGTGGCTCTACCTCACCGAGTGGTTCGACACCCGGTCGCGCCGCTCGCTGCTGCTCGTCTTCGCCCTCTCCGTCACCGCGGCCGGCCTCACCACCACCTCGGCGATCATCCTGCCGATGCTGGTCGGCGCGGCCGGGCTGGCGATGCTGCTGGTCGGCCGCTGGAAGGACGCGGTGGTCGGCGGGCTGGCCGCCGTGGCGTACCCGGTGGGGGCGATCGTGGTGTCCCGGCTGGTGCTGGGCGGTATGGACGCGGCCGGCGCGGACGACGCCTTCTTCGACGCCGAGTACACCTACCGGCGGACGCTGCTGGTCGGGATCGTCGGCGTGATCAGTGGCCTGGCGCTGTGGTGCGGGCCGCTGCTGGCCCGTCGGCGCACCCCGGCCCTGCTGGCCGCCGGTGCCGCCCTGGTGATGAGCGTGCTGCTGGTGCCCGGCGTGCTGGAGACGCTCGGCGCGCTGACCGGCATCTCCGTGGTGCTCTGGCGGGTGCCGTGGCTGCTCGCCCTGCCGACCCTGATCGGCCTGCTCTGCACGGTGCGCGTCCCGTCGCCGTCGCGGCTGCTGCGCGGTGCGGTCGGCGGGCTGGTCGCCGCCGCGATGGTCACCTCGTTCGCCGTCTGGGCCACCCCGATGTGGTCGAAGGACAGTTGGGTCGAGACGCACACCCGCCCCACCTGGAAGCTGCCCCAGCAGCGGCAGGAGATCGCCTTCTGGATCTCCCGGCAGGACCGGCCGGCCGGGTTGCTCCTCGCCCCGTCGACGATCATGCGGACCTCACTGATCGTCACCAGCCGGGTCCGGGTCGTCCTGCCCCGCGACTTCTACCTGGTGGAGTACGACCTCAACTCCGACTTCGCCAAGGACCGGCTGTTGCTGGCGCACTTCGCCGACGGGCGGGAAAAACCCGCCCGGGACCAGGTCGACGCCGCCGTCGACCGGCTCGGGGTGGGCACCATCTGCGTCTACAACGGCAACCGGTACGCCCGGGACATGGCCGTCGAGCTGGGCTTCAAGGAGTTCGCGACCCGACCGGGACCGGGCGCGACGACCTGCTACGGCCGGGCGGGCTGAGCGGCGGACGTCAGGTGTCGCCCGAGGGGTATCGTCGCGTCTGACCGAAATGGACCTGGATACCCGAGCGACACCGGGACGCCCTCTCGCGTTAAAGTCGCAATCACCCGCAGACCGGCACGTTCGGTCGCGGTGCTGCGGTCACGCCCGTCGCACGACGAGGCCGTCGACCGCCGGGCCCCGCCCGTCAACGACCTCGTAGGGAGCGTCCTCCTTTGTTCGGCACGTTACTGGAACGCACCGGCACCGCCGCCCGAGGCGCACTGCTGGTGCTGTTCTACCTGGTCATGCTCGTCGCGGGCGTCTTTGGATGGGTGGTCCTGTTCGCCGTGGCCGGGCTGGCCGCGGTGGTCGGTGAGTTCGCCGTCACCCGCTGGTCGCCGCCCTCGGACACGCTGCTGGAAAAGGTCGGTCTCAACCGGGGCTACCGGCAACTGAGCCGGGACCTGGCGTCCGTGCTCCTGGTCGCCGCCACGGTCCCGCTCACCGGGGTCGAGCTGACCTGGCTGCTGGTGCTCCCGGCGGCGGTCTGGGTGATCGCCGTCTTCGCGGGTGCCCTGAACACGATGATCGACCGGCGCAACCCCGTCTCCGCCCTGGTCCGCAACATCGAGCTGGGGCCGATCCGCTCGGCGCCCCGCCCGCCGGACTGGATCGCCAACCTGGCCGGTGTGCCGCTCGCGGTGCTCAACGTGCTGCTGATCCCGGCCGCCGTGGTCGCCGCGGTCCGCGTCGACGCCACCCCCGTGCTGGCGGTCGCCGCGGTGGCCGCCGGGCTCGCCGCGCTGATCGGCGCGGTGGTCGCGGTGACCTGGCTGCGCGGTCGGGGCACCGGCAAGAGTCCGGTGCTGCCGGTGTTGCAGCGCTGGCTCGACAACCACCGGCCCGAGGTCGCGCTCTACTTCGCCGGCCCGGCCAAGGACGTCTACCAGGCCAACATGTGGCTGGCCCCGACCGAGGCGCTGCACCAGCGGGCGGTCGTGCTGATGCGCAGCAAGGAAGCGTTCTGCGAGCTGGCCGACACCCGGCTACCGGTGATCTGCGTGCCCACCGGGCCCGACTTCATGAACCTCGAACTGGGCACCGTCCGGGCCGCCCTCTACGCGGCGAACGTCGGCGCCAACATCCACATGTTGCGCGAGCCGGGCATGAAGCACGTCTTCGTCGGTCACGGCGACAGCGACAAGCAGGCCAGCGTCAACCCCTACAGCAAGGTGTACGACGAGGTGTGGGTCGCCGGCCTGGCCGGCCGGGAGCGGTACGCGCGGGCCGCGGTGGGCGTCCGGGACGACGACATCGTGGAGATCGGCCGGCCGCAGCTCGCCGGGGTGCACACCTTCGGCTCGACGGCCCCCGACCGGCCGTTCACCGTCCTCTACGCCCCCACCTGGGAGGGCTGGCTCGACGACGACCCCTACCACACCTCGCTGGTGCTGATGGGGGAGCGGATCGTCCGGGGGGTGCTCGCCTCGCCGCAGGTGCGCCTGGTCTACAAGCCGCACCCGTTGACCGGTTCCCGGTCCAAGGAGGCCAAGGCGGTGCACGAGCGCCTGGTGTCGCTGATCCGGGCCGCCGGTGGTGACCCGGACGCCGGTTCGCTGGACGGCCCCGGGCACCGGGTGGTCACCGGCCGGGTTCCCGCGCTGTTCGACTGCTTCAACCAGACCGACCTGCTGGTCAGTGACATCTCCAGCGTGGTCTCCGACTTCGTGCAGAGCCAGCGGCCGTACGTGGTGGCCAACCCGAGCGGGCTGCCGGAGGACGAGTTCCGGCGCGAGTTCCCCACCTCCCGGGGGGCGTACCTGCTCTCCCGCGACTGCGGTGAGCTGCCGAAGATCCTGGCGCTGACCCGGGCCGGCGACGACCCGATGACCGACGCCCGGCGGGAACTGAAGACCTACCTGCTCGGCCCGGCCGAGGCCAACCCGATGGACCGGTTCCAGGAGGAGATCGGCCGGCTCTGCCGCTGACCGGACGGGGTACGGGGCCCGGGGCGAACACCCGTCCCGGGCCCGGTCCCGTTCGCTGGCCGGCCCGGCACCGGCCGACCCGTGTTCCCCGTGGTTTCCGGCGGGCCGGTGCTTCTGCCACCATTCGCTCGTCATCCGTACGACGAATGGGGGTCACCGGTGCGCATCCTGCTGGTCGAGGACGACCGACGGGTGGCCGCCGCCCTCGCGTCGGCGCTGACCCGCCGCGGCTACGAGGTGGAGCACGCGGCCACCGTCGCTGCCGCGCTCTCGGCCGCCCCCTGTGACCTGGTGCTGCTCGACCTCACCCTGCCCGACGGGGACGGCACCGAGGTGTGCCGGGAGTTGCGACGGCGCAGCAGCCAGCTCGGCATCATCGCGGTGACCGCTCGCGGTGAGGAACGGGACCGGGTGCTCGGGTTGCGGCTCGGTGCCGACGACTACGTGGTGAAGCCGTTCTCCATGGTGGAGTTGCAGGCCCGGATCGAGGCGGTGCTGCGGCGGGCGGCCCACGCCGCGCCGGCGCGGGACCTGATCGAGGTCGGGTCGGTCCGTATCGACGTCGCCGCCCGGACGGTCGCCGTCGACGGTCGGCAGGTGGCGTTGACCCGCAAGGAGTTCGACATTCTGCTCTCGCTGGCCCGCCAGCCCGGGACGGCGGTGTCCCGGGACCGGATCCTGCTCGACGTCTGGGGCACCACCTGGGCCGACCGGCACACCGTCGAGGTGCACGTCGGTTCGCTGCGGGGCAAGCTCGGCGACCCCCGGCTGGTGGAGACCGTACGCGGGGTCGGCTACCGGCTCCGGGGCGAGTGAGGGGCAGCCGGTGCGGCGTCGACTGGTGATCAGCTACCTGCTGCTGATGGTGCTGGTGCTCCTGGCGTTGGAGACGCCCCTCGCGGCGACGCTGGCGTCCCGGGAGACCGACCGGGTCCGGGCCGACCGGCTCGCGGACGCGACCCGGTTCGCCTCGCTGGCCGGGCCGGCGCTGCGGGGCGGCGGCGCCGGGCCGTTGACCGGCGAACTCGTCAGCTACGACCAGCTGTACGGCATCGGAGCCGCGGTCGTCGACCGGGACGGCCGGGCGCTGGTGGTGTCGACGAGTTGGCGTACGGGCCGGGACACCCGGGCGGCGCTGGACAGCGCGTTGGCCGGGCAGCAGTTCAACGGGCCGGACTCGGTCTGGCCGTGGGTGGACGGCCCGCTGGTGGTGGCGGTGCCGATCAACGACGGTGGTGAGGTGCTCGGCGCGGTGGTCACCAGCACCCCGGTGGCGAAGGTCCGGCGCACGGTCACCGCCTGGTGGCTGCTGCTCGCCGGGATCGGCCTGCTCGCCGTGCTGGCCTGTGTCTCCACCGCGTTCGGGCTGGCCGGTTGGGTGTTGCGCCCGGTGACCGAGCTGGACGCGGTGACCCACGAGATCGCCGAGGGGGACCGGGGCGCCCGGGTGCAGGACCGGTGGGGGCCGCCCGAGCTGCGCCGGTTGGCAGCCAGCTTCAACCACATGGCGGTGGTGGTGTCCGACGTGATGGACCGGCAACGGGCCTTCGTCGCGCACGCCAGCCACCAGCTGCGCAACCCGCTGACCGCGCTGCGGCTGCGGGTCGAGGAGCTGGGGCCCAGCGTCACCGACCAGGCCGGCCAGGTCGAGCACCGGTTGGCCCTGGAGGAGACCGACCGGTTGGCGCTGGTCCTCGACGGGCTGCTCACCCTGGCCCGCGCGGAGCGGGAGCAGAACGAACGGGTCACCGTGGACGCGGCGGCGGTGGCCGCGTCCCGGGTCGCCGCGTGGGAGCCGCTGGCCCGGCACCGGTCGGTCACCCTGCTCCTGGCGGCGTCCGGCCCGGCGTACGCGCGGACCGTGCCGACCGCCGTCGACCAGGCGCTGGACGCGCTGATCGACAACGCGATCAAGTTCAGCGGGGAGGGCGGCGAGGTGACGGTGGCGGTCCGGCACGTCGACGGGGGCACCGCGCTGGAGGTGCGCGACACCGGCCCGGGGATGACCTCGGAGCAGCTCCACCAGGCCACCGAGCGGTTCTGGCGGGCCCCGGACGCGCAGAACATCGAGGGTGCCGGTCTCGGCCTGACCATCGTGGCGGTGCTGGTGGACGCCTCCGACGGTCGGCTCACCATGCATCCGGGTCAACCGCGCGGTCTGGTCGCCGAGCTGTGGTTCCCCGGCCCGTCCGACATCGCCCCCCCGTCGGACACCGGCTCCCCGTCCGACGCCGACTCCCCGCCGGACGCCGTCGTCCCCGCCCTGCCCGGCGGGGCGGGCTGAGTCAGGGTTTGGCGGACCGGTACCAGGCGGCTGCGCCCGGGTGCAGCGGTAGCGGGGTGGTGGCGATCGCCGAGCGGGGACTCATCCGGCCGGCTGCCGGGTGGGCGGCGGCCAGCTCCGACCGACGTTCCATCAGCAACCGGGTCACCTCGCGCACCAGGGGCTCCGGCAGGTCCGCCCGGACGATCAGGTAGTTGGGGTTGGCGACCGTGGTGACCGGGTCCACCCCGTACACCGAGCGGGGGATGTCCCGGGAGACGTACACCTCCCGGTAGGCGCGACGTAGCGGCTCGGTCCACTCGCCCAGGTTCACCAGCCGGATCGAGGTGGCGTCGGCGAGCGCCTTCACCCCGCGTACCGGCAGGCCACCGGAGAAGAAGAAGGCGTCGATCCGACCGGCCCGCAGCGCGGCCACCGAGTCGTCCAGCCCGAGGTGTTCCTGCCGGACCTGGTCGCCGCCGAGCCGGGCCACCTCCAACAGCCGGGTCACCGTGACCTCGGTGCCGGACCCGGCCGCGCCCACCGAGACCCGCCGTCCGCGCAGGTCGGCGAGGTCGCGGATCGGTCCGCCGGCGGTGGTGACCAGGTGCAGCAGGTCGTCGTAGACGCGCGCCACCGCGAGCACCTTCGGTGGGCCGTTCGGGTGGGTGTCGAGCACGTCGGCCTGGGTGAAGCCCAGCTCGGCGGCACCGGAACCGACCAGCCGGACGTTCTCGGCGGAGGCGGCGGTGACCACCACGCCGGCCCGGACACCGGGCATCTCGCGGTTGAGGACGGTGGCCAGCGACTGGCCGAAGGCGTGGTAGACGGCGGTCGGGCTGCCGGTGGCGATCCGGATCCGGACCGGTTCGTCGGGGGAGTCCTGGCAGGCGACCAGCCCGCCGAGCACCACGACCAGCAGCATCAGCAGCGCTGTGCCGGCGGAGGCGGACCGCCGGCCGCGCCCGGTCCGGCGACGGCTCACGCGGTGCACTCTGCGCCGTCACCGCCCTCGGCGCAAGCTCAGACGGCCGGTGCCGGGCCTGACCGCCGGGTCAGCCCGCTGCGGAGTGGACGCCTCGACGTCCGCCGCGCTCAGGCCGGGGCGGGCTGCCGGGCGGGGGCCAACGCGGCCCGCTCCATGATCCGCAGCCGGTCCGGCCCGTCGGCGACGCTGACCACCAGGCAGCCGGTTCCCGGTCGCAGCAGCGCCGGCACCTCCAACTGGGCCGCCGACCGGACCAGCACGGCGGCCAGTTCCCGGTCGGCCAGCCGGATGCCGAGGATGTGCCGCCGGACGTGCCGGCCGCCGGCCAGCAACGCCGAGCGCCAGGCCGCCGAGGCGAGCCGGGTCCGCCAGGCGGCCCGGGGGGTGGACGAGCCGACGGCGGGGCCGAGCAGTTCCCGCCGTCCCTGCCGCCAGCCGGCCTCGCGTAACGCCGTGTACCCGGGCACCTGCGCCGTCGGCACGTGCAACCGGTGCAGCTCGTAGCGGCGACGCAGGCCACCGGTGGCCACCTCGTGCTCGACGGGGACGCCGAGCCGGACGAGCAGTTGCCGCATCCGCAGCGCGGCGTCCTCCCGGTTGAACTCCACCACCGCCCGTGGTGGGGGTGGTGTCGGGCGGTGCGTGGCGACGGCCGGCGTCGGCGTGCAGCGCACCAGGCAGGCCACCTCGAACGCGTCGGCCAGGGTCAACCAGTCCAGCGGTGGTGGGGACGCCGGGGGGCGCGGCCGGTCGAGCAGGCGGGGTTCGGAGGTCATCGGACCGCTCCTTCTCGACGGGGGTTCCCCTACGGTCGCCTGCCGGTCCGCCGGCCTCCAGCCATCGGCACCGGATTTGAGGAAATCTTGCGTTCCTAGAGTTCGGTCACCACCACGTCGACCTGACGGGGGCGGCCCGCCGTCACCGGCTGCTCCTCGACCGGGTACTTCAGGTCACGCAACGCGCCGATCAGGGCGGTCGCGGTGCGCGGCCGGGCCCCCGCAAGCAGCAGGTCGCGGACCAGCCGGCCCTTGGTGGCCTTGTTGAAGTGGCTCACCACCGTGCGTTCCCCCGGCCGGCGTTCGTGCAGCACCCGCACGGTGACCGTCCGGGCGGCCAGCTCCGCCGGCGGCGTCCAGGTCGCCGCATAGGCGGCGGACCGCAGGTCCAGCACCGGGCCGCCGCCGGCCGCCGCCGTCAGCACCGGCGACAACACCCGCCGCCAGTACGCCGACAGCGCCCCCACCCCCGGCAGCCGCGCCCCGATCGGGCACCGGTACGGCGGGATCCGGTCGGTGAGGCGTACCGCGCCCCACAGGCCCGAGCTGACCAGCACCGAACGGCGGGCCGCCCGCAGCGCCCCGGGCGGCAGGGTGGCCAGGCCGAGCGCCTCGTAGAGCACCCCGGTGTAGACCTGCCCGGCCGGTGCGGTGGCGGCCCGGTCCAGCCGGGCGTTGCGGGCCAGCTCGCCCCGCTGACCGGCGGTCAACCCCAGGGCGGCCAGGGCGGCGTCGGCGACACCGGGCCCGTCCGACCGGTCGGCGGCACCGAGGGCCATCAGCGCGGTCAGCACCTCCTCGCGGGCCGGGGTCAACTCGGGCAGGGAGAGCCGGGTCAGGTCTAGCCGACGACCGGTGCCGGCGTCGGCCTTGCCCTCGGAGGGCGGCAGCAGGATGAGCACCCGGAAAGCGTACGGGCCGAGGTCAGCGCCACGGCCGGACGGCACTCGCCGGGTGGTACACCCGGTATCCGGCGACCTCGACCAGCCGGGCGGGGTCGGCCCCGTCCCCGAGCAGCCCCCGCAGCCGGCGCTCCGCCGGGGAGTCCACCGGCAGCACGTACCCGGGTCGTTGCGCCCCCTCCACCCGCCGCCAGTACGGTCGGTAGCGGTTCTGCCCGGGGGTGAGTTGCCCGTCGAGCACCGCGCAGACCACCCGCTCACCGGTGTCGAAGGTCAACCGGTTGCAGGTCCAGTAGTCGCCGTAGACCTCCCGCAGGCCGGTCCGGCGCACCGCGTCGGCCAGCTCCCGGGCCCGCCGCTGGTCGGCCCGGGGCGCGTCCAGCGCCGTCAGGAACAGCCCGGTCGCCACCACGGCGGTGGTGGTCAACCCGGCCAGCACCGCCGTGGCGCTCGCCCCGACCAGCCGACCGACCACCCCGACGGTGCCCCGCCAGCAGGCCGCCGCCGCCAGCCACAGCGGCCACAGCACCGCCGGCAGGGAGATCTGCACCACCGCCAGGTAGCGGGCGTTGACCAGCGGGTCGGTCGCGGCGGGCGGACTGCGGACGTACGACAGCAGGGTCAGGGCGGCACCGGCGATCAGGGCGAGTTGGGCGACGGGCCGGACCCGCACGGCGGTCGGCCGGCCCGTGGTCCGGCGGTAGCCGACCAGGGCGAGCCCGGCGGCGGCGACCAGCAGCACCGGGTAGAGCACCCCGAACCACTCCTGCCGGCGGGCGCACCCGGTGACCTGGCAGAGGCCGGTGGCCAGCGGCACCCCGGTCAGCAGCCCACCGCGCACCCGGTCGACCAGCGGCGGCGTCGGCCCGGTGCCGGCGCTGAGCTGGCGCAGCACCGACCACGAGTCCGCGCCCGGCGGGGCGACCAGGTTGTCCCCGACCAGCGGGGCCACCCCGACCGCGAACCCGGCCACCAGCAGCAGCCCCGACCAGCCGAGCAACTCCCGGCGGGTGGCGTAGACCAGCAGCACCCCGGCGACCGCCAGGTAGGGGGCGAGCAGCCAGTCGGACCAGAGCGCCGCTCCGGCGCACACCCCGGCCAACCCCACCGCCGCCCGTCGCCACCCGGGCCGCCGCCACCGGCCCCGTCGCCCCGCCAGCCCCACCGCGATCAGCAGGATCGCCAGCACCATCGGTTTGCCCTCGGGCCGCCCGCCGACCACGGTGAGCTGGTCGCGGACCACCCGTTCGGTGCCGAGCGCCAGCAACCCGACGGTGAAGGTGGCGAACCACGGCCCGTAGAGCCGCCGGCTCAGCCGGTGCGACAACCAGAGGAAGAGCGCGTACGACGCGACGAGCGGCAGCCGTAGCACCGGCCAGGACGGTCCGGCCAGCGCCACCAGCGGGGCGGCCAGGTAGGACTCGATCATGCCCATGTAATGCTGCCCGTAGAGGAAGACCGGGTGTTCCCGGCCGGCGGCGATGTGCAGCGCGGCCAGCCCGAAGGTCGCCTCGTCGCTGTTCGCGGCGGGCACCGTCAGCAGGGTCAGAACCAGCCGGTAACCCACCCCGGCCACCCCGAGCAGCAGCGCGACCCGCGCCGGACGGTCCAGCCGTGCGCGGTCGGGCGGTACACGTGTCGACACGACCAACGCCCCCGTCGTCGTCCCGACCGGAGTGTGTCACGCCTGCCGGGCCTCCCGGGCCGGATCGGTCCAGCCGACCCGCTGCCGGTCCGCGCCCGCCCGACGCGCCCGCCCGACTGGTCTCCCGTCCGGACTGACTCGCTTCCCGTCCGGCCCGGCCCGACTCGTTTCCCGTCCGGCCAGGCCCGGCTCGTTTCCGCCCGGCCCGGGGCGTCGGACGTCTGGTGCGTGCGCCGCCGTCCACCTGGGCGCTCGACCCGCTGTGCTCCTGGTCGCTCGCCTGGCCGCTGCCGGACTCCTGTGGCAGGGTTGCAACGTGCCCTCCACCACCGCGAGCCAGCTGGCCGTACCCACCCTGCACCGGGCCGCGCGGATCGAGGACGCCCTGCACCAACTGGTCGAGCGCCGGTTGCGCCGCACCGGCTGGCAGCCCAACATCGTCGCGTACGCCGGTTACGGCGCACCCGGTTGGGCCCGGGTGATGTGCCGGGTGCTGCTCAGCCGCCCCGACCGGCGGCAGGGCCGGCTGGAGAAGGTACGCGGCTGGCGCAGCTTCGCCACCCTGCCCGCCAAACATGTCGAGGTCACCATCGAGGCCGGCGACGGCGTACACACCGCCCGCGCCGACCGCAGCGGCTTCGTCGACACCATGGTCAAGGCCAACTTCGCCCCCGGCTGGGCCTCGGTGCGGCTGCGGGTCGCCGACGCCGAACCGGTCGAGGCGCTGGTCCGGGTGATCGACCCGGAGGTGCGCCTCGGCATCCTCTCCGACATCGACGACACGGTCATGGTCACCGCGCTGCCCCGGCCCATGCTGGCCGCGTGGAACACCTTCGTCCTCGACGAGCACGCCCGCACGGCGGTGCCGGGCATGGCGGTGCTCTATGAACGCCTGGTCACCGCCCACCCCGGCAGCCCGGTGTTCTACCTGTCCACCGGCGCGTGGAACGTCGCGCCGACGCTGACCCGGTTCCTGTCCCGGCACCTCTACCCGGCCGGTCCGCTGCTGCTCACCGACTGGGGGCCGACGGCCGACCGCTGGTTCCGCAGCGGCCGGGAGCACAAGCGGGCCACCCTGGCCCGGTTGGCCGCCGAGTTCCCCGACGTGCGCTGGCTGCTGATCGGCGACGACGGGCAGCACGACCAGGAGATCTACCGGGAGTTCGCCGCCGCCCACCCGGAGAACGTCGCCGGGGTGGCGATCCGCAGGCTCTCCCCGACCCAGTCGGTGCTCGCCGGTAGCCTGCCCGTGCCGAACGACCGGCCGTCGTCGGCGGGGCCGGTGGGGCAGAAGTGGCTCTCCGCCCCCGACGGCGCCGGCCTGTGGAAGCTGCTCCGCGACGCCGGCCTGGTCTGAGCTGCCCGACCGGCGTGCAGCGCGGGTGGGTCAGTCGCGGCGCAGCCAGAGTACGCCGAGCGGGGGGACCCGCAGTGCCACCGAGGCGGGCAGGCCGTGCCAGGGGACGTCCTGGGCGTGCACCGCGCCGAGGTTGCCCACGCCGGAGCCGCCGTAGTGGTGGGCGTCGGTGTTGATCACCTCGGTCCAGGTGCCGCCGGCCGGCAGGCCGACCCGGTAGTCCTCCAGCGGGCCCGCGGAGAAGTTCGCCACGCAGACCAGGGTCGCGCCGTCCGGGGCGATCCGGACGAAGGAGACCGCGTTGTTGGCGACGTCGTCCCCGGCGATCCAGCGGAACCCGGCCGGGTCGGTGTCCTGCGCCCACAGCGCCGGGGTGTCCCGGTAGGCGGCGTTGAGGTCGGCGACCAGCCGCTGCACCCCGGCCCGCGCCGGATCGTGCAGGAGGTACCAGTCGAGGCCGCGTTCCTCGCTCCACTCCCGGTCGTCGCCCAGCTCACAGCCCATGAAGAGCAGTTGCTTGCCCGGGTGCGCCCACATGTACGCCAGCAGCGCCCGTACGTTGGCCAGCCGTTGCCAGGTGTCGCCGGGCATCTTGCCGGCCAGCGAACCCTTGCCGTGCACCACCTCGTCGTGGCTGATCGGCAGCACGTAGTTCTCGCTCCAGGCGTACGCCAGGGAGAAGGTGAGCTGATGGTGGTGGTGCTGCCGGTAGATCGGGTCCTTGGCGGTGTAGAGCAGGGTGTCGTGCATCCAGCCCATGTTCCACTTGAAGCCGAAGCCGAGCCCGCCGTCGGCGGTGGGCCGGGTCACCCCGGGCCAGGCGGTGGACTCCTCGGCGATCATCACCACCCCGGCGTGGTGCTTGTAGACGGTGGCGTTGACCTCCTGCATGAAGGCGATCGCCTCCAGGTTCTCCCGGCCGCCGTGCTGGTTGGGCAGCCACTGCCCCTCGGGGCGGGAGTAGTCCAGGTAGAGCATCGAGGCGACCGCGTCGACCCGCAGGCCGTCGATGTGGAACTCGTCGCACCAGTAGAGGGCGTTGGCGACCAGGAAGTTGCGCACCTCGCGGCGACCGAAGTCGAAGACGTACGTGCCCCAGTCGGGGTGCTCGCCGCGGCGCGGGTCGGGGTGCTCGTAGAGCGGGGTGCCGTCGAAGCGTGCGAGGGCCCACTCGTCCTTGGGGAAGTGCGCGGGCACCCAGTCCAGCAGCACCCCGATGCCGGCGGCGTGCAGCCGGTCGACCAGGTGCCGGAAGTCGTCCGGGTCACCGAACCGGGAGGTGGGCGCGAAGTAGCCGGTGACCTGGTAGCCCCAGGAACCGCCGAACGGGTGCTCCATCACCGGCAGGAACTCCACGTGCGTGAAGCCCATCTCGGTGACGTACGTGGTGAGCTGTTCGGCCAGCTCCCGGTAGCTGAGGCCGGGCCGCCACGAGCCGAGGTGCACCTCGTACACGCTCATCGGTTCCCGGTGCGGCTGCCGGCAGGCCCGCTGCTCCAGCCACCGCGCGTCGGTCCACTCGTAGCGGGACCGGTGCACCACCGAGGCGGTGGCCGGCGGCACCTCCGCGTACGCGGCCATCGGGTCGGCCTTGTCCCGCCACCGCCCGTCGGCACCGAGGACGCGGTACTTGTAGCGGGCCCCCTCCGGTGCGCCGGGCACGAAGATCTCCCAGACGCCGCTGGATCCGAGGCTGCGCATCGGCCAGCCGTCGTCGGGACCCCAGCCGGTGAAGTCGCCGACCACGCGCACCCCACCGGCGTTCGGGGCCCACACCGCGAAGGCGACACCGCCGTCGCGGACCTGCGCGCCGAGCGCCTCCCAGAGCCGTTCGTGCCGGCCCTCGCCGATCAGGTGCAGGTCCAGCTCGCCGAGGGTCGGCGGGTGGCGGTAGGGATCGTCGGTGACCCAGCCGTCGACGTCGACCCGGTAGTCGAGCACGCTGCCCTCGACGCGGGCCTCGAAGACGCCGACGTCGTGCACCCGCTTCATCGGGTGCCGGTCGTCGCCGACGAGCAGCGTCACGTCGCCGGCGCCCCGCCGCAGGGTGCGGATCGTGGTCCACCCGTCGGCGGGGTGCGCGCCGAGCAGGGCGTGCGGGTCGTGCGTCGCGCCGGCGATCAGCTGGTCCATCGGTCGTCCTTCGGGGCGGGGTCGGTCGGGGTGCTGCCGTGCGGGGCACGGCCGGTCCTGGAGCCACCGGTCCGGGCGCGGCGGGCCCTGGCGGGGCGGGGCGCGGCGGGGCCGGTCGGCTGGTCGGCCTCCGGGGCGGGGGTGGTGGGCGCGGTGCCGCCGGAGAGTTCGGCGGGCACCTCCGTCACGGTCAACTCGGCCGGTTCCGCGCCGGCCGGCAACTCGGCCGGTTCCGCGCCGGCCGGGATCTCGGCCGGCGGGTTCGGCGGGCGGCGGACCGTCAGCACGTGCGCCGGTTGCAGGTACGGGTCGAGCCGCACCGCGTTGCGCTGCCCCCACTCGTAGCTGGCCCCGGTCAGCTCGTCGTGCACGGTGAACCGTTCGTGCCAGTCGAAGCCCAGCGCCGGCATGTCCAGGGTGGTGTTGCCCCACTGGACGGTCTGGGAGTCGAACGAGCAGACCACGATGACCGTGTCACCGGTGTCCGGGTCGTGCTTGGACCAGCACAGCAGCGTCGGGTTGTCGATGTCGTGGAAGACCAGGTTGCGCAGCCGGTGCAGGGCCGGGTGCTCGCGGCGTACCCGGTTGAGGGTGGCGACGAACGGGGCGAGCGAGCGGCCGTGTGCCTGCGCGCCGGCCCAGTCCCGGGGGCGCAGCTCGTACTTCTCGTTGTCGAGGTACTCCTCCGCGCCGGGGCGGGCGACGTGCTCGAACAGTTCGAACCCTGCGTAGATGCCCCAGGAGGGGCTGAGCAGGGCGGCCAGCACCGCGCGGATCTTGAACATCGGCGGTCCGCCGTGTTGCAGGGACTCGTGCAGGATGTCCGGGGTGTTGGGCCAGAAGTTGGGCCGCATCCAGTCGACCGAGGCGACCAGTTCCTCGCAGTACTCGCGCATCTCGGCGGCCGTCGTGCGCCAGGTGAAGTAGGTGTACGACTGGGTGAAGCCGACCTTGCCGAGCCCGTGCATGATCGCCGGCCGGGTGAACGCCTCGGCCAGGAAGAGCACGTCCGGGTCGGTGCGCTTGACCTCGGCGATCAGCCAGTGCCAGAAGTCGAACGGCTTGGTGTGCGGGTTGTCCACCCGGAAGATCCGGACGCCCTCGCCGATCCAGTGCCGCACCACCCGCAGCACCTCGGCCCGGATGCCCTCGGGGTCGTTGTCGAAGTTGACCGGGTAGATGTCCTGGTATTTCTTGGGCGGGTTCTCCGCGTACGCGATGCTGCCGTCGGCGCGGGTGGTGAACCACTCCGGGTGCTCGGTGACCCACGGGTGGTCGGGGGCGCACTGCAACGCCAGGTCCATCGCCACCTCCAGGCCCTGCTCGGCGGCGGCGGCGACGAAGTCGCGGAAGTCGGCCGGCGTACCCAGGTCGGGGTGGATGGCGTCGTGGCCGCCCTCGGCCGCGCCGATCGCCCACGGCGAGCCGACGTCGTCGGGGCCGGCGGTCAGCGCGTTGTTGCGGCCCTTGCGGTTGACCCGGCCGATCGGGTGGATCGGCGGCAGGTAGAGCACGTCGAAGCCCATCGCCGCGACCCCGGGCAGCCGGTCCGTCGCGGTGACGAAGGTGCCCGAGCGGGCCGGGGCGTCGACGGTGGCCGGGACCGCGCCCTCGGAGCGGGGGAAGAACTCGTACCAGGCGGAGAAGAGCGCCCGGGGGCGGTCCACCCAGAGCCGGTGCGCCGCGCCGGTGGTGACCAGTTCCCGCACCGGGTGGGCCCAGAGCAGGTCGGCCAGGTCCAGTGCCGGGGCGACCCGGCGGGCCAGCTCGGCCTCCTTGTCGCCCAGCGCGGCCACCGCCACCTCGACCCGCCCGACGTCGCCGGTCGGTACGAGGTCCAGGGCGGCGGTCAGCACCCGCACGCCCTCGGCCAGGTCGTTGGCCAGCTCGGCCGCGCCCTGCCCGGCGGCGACCTTCTTGGTCACCGCGTTCTGCCAGGTCAGGTAGGGGTCCTGGAACGCCTCGACGGTGAACGACCACTCGCCGACGGCGTCCGGCCGGATGGTGGCGTGCCAGCGGTCCTGCCCCGGTTCGCCCGGACGCATCCGGGTGAACGGGCGGGCCGCGCCGTCCGGGCCGTGCCAGACCACGTTGCAGCCGAGCGCGTCGTGCCCCTCCCGGTAGGCGCGTGCCGACACCGGTACCACCTCGTCGACCACCGCCTTGGCCGGGTAGCGACCGCAGGCGACGACGGGGGAGACGTCTTCGATCGGGAACCGTCCGCTCACCCGCTCAACCTACTGTGCGAGATCCTCTCGCGCTCAATCAAGCGGCTCCTTCTCCCGCCGACCGTCCCGTCGGACGTTCGCCCAGCCCCGGACACGTGGCGTTGCGGGAAGATCACCGCCTGTGTATGGTCGGCCGGGTCAATCGACAGATCACGATCTGGAGGTAGGATGAAACGGCTCAAATCTCGCGCGGTGACCCTCCTGGCAAGCGCCACGATCGTCGGCCTCGCGGTGGTCGCGGTTCCCGGTGGAGCCGCCCAGGCCGGCTACTACCAGTACCGGAAGTGCTCCGACGCGGTCTCGCTCTCCTTCTTCGTCGACAGCACCTCGTCGACCACGCGGTGGCCGCACTCGATCGGCTGGAACAACGTCATGTACGCGGCGCAGGAAGCCAACGGCCGCTACCACGTCTCGCTCTGGGACACCTCGGGTGACACCAACGGCTGGGTCAGCACCGCCTGGGTCCGCGCCTGCTGAGCCGGCCCCGTGTCGGCGATGACGCCGACGCGGCCCGTACCCACCACACCCGACGACCCGGAGGTACCCCGTGAGCACGACCAGCAAGCGCGCGTTCGCCCTCCTGGCGGTAACCGCCCTGACCAGCCTCGGCGCGGCCGTGGCCACCGGTGGCGCCGCCCAGGCGGCCTACTACCAGTACAGCAAGTGCTCCACCGCCGTCAGCCTGTCCGTGTTCGTGGACAGCACCTCGTCGACCACGAAGTGGCCGCACTCGGTCGGCTACAACACCCGGATGTTCGCGGCGCAGGAGGCCAACGGCCGCTACCACGTCTCGCTGTGGAACGACAGCGGCGACACCAACGGCTGGGTCAGCACCGCCTGGGTACGCCCCTGCTCGTAGCCCTCCCCGCTGCGGTGGGCATCCGTCCCGCCCGTAGCTCTCCGGCGGTGCTGCACGCGGCCCAGCCGTGCGGTAGGTCCCTGCCCCCCTCTCAGGCCCCTGCCCCGCGTCGGATCCCCTCCCCGCGTCACCTGTCCGGAGACACGTGTGCCCGGCTGACATCCCCCCTGCCAGCCGGGCACACGTCTTACCTGCGAGTGAGTGGCGCAGGGTGCCGGCTCCCACCGCCGGTTAGCCGGCCGCATCCGCTGTGCTGGGCGGGGATGTTCAGGTGGCGGGAGTCGCGGCGACGTACAGGCCGGCCCCCTGAACGCCGACGATGATCCCGTGGGCCTGTAGGAGCATCACCGCTTGCTGCACGGTCGAGACGCTTGCCGAGTAGAGCCGGGCCAACTCGGCGTAGGTGGGCAGCCGGCTCTCCGGCGGGTACTCGCCCTGCTGGATGCGGGCGTGCAGGTCGGCGGCGATCTTCCGGTAGCCCATCGGGATGGTCATGGAGCCTGCCTCCGTCCGGCAGTACTTTCGTCGGAGACCCGTATGACTGTCAGGCATTTTTATGCCTGACAGTCATACGACCTTCCGGAGAGTGGTACCCCTGTCGGGGTTACGCATTGTGCGGGCGGGCTATCTACTCCGGGCTGTCGGGTGTCCAGCAGCGGTTCCCGCGCTATGCGGGAGGCTTCGGCGCGACGAACGACCCCTTGCCCTGGTGCACCTCGATCCAGCCCCGCTCATCCAGGATCCAGAGCGCTCGTTTGATCGGGTTGTCGGACGAGCTGTACTGCTGGGCGAGTTGAGCGATCGTCGGCAGTCTGTCGCCGGGTTTGAGCGTGCCGCTGCGGACCGACGCGATGACGTCGTCAACGACCTGTTCATAGACGGGCTTGCGGGGCATGGGACCACCTCTCGTCAGCCGGTCCAGAATCTCACCAGGCGCGACACGGTGTGGACTCTGTGTTGACTCAGGTACCTGAGGGTCCTAAGTTGGTTCCTGTCGGGAGGCTCTCTCGTCAGCAGCGGAGCGCCTTCCGGCCCGATTGGCAAGCTGGCACAACCGCCCGGCCGTCGGCCGTGGCCTGCATCTTTGGTGCACCCAGGAGGAGAACGGGATGGATGAGCGTCCACATCAGGGGCCGCTGCGAGGGGCGTATCCGGTGCCGGGTGGTCCTGCTCCGCTGCCGGATGGCGACCGGGTGCCAGTGCCGGTCCGGCCGCGTCGCACGGCGCTGCGTCGGCGGCGGTTCGCCTACGGTGTGGCGGTCGCGGTGTGCGTACTCGTGCTGCTCGTGGTGGGGATCGTCCGGTGAGCGGGACGGGCCGGCGGTGAACGAGCTGCCGGTGGGCCGCCGGGTCGCCCAGTGGCGGGTGCGGCGCAACATGACGCAACAGCAGTTCGCCGACCATCTCGGCAAGTCGAAGAGCTGGGTCGACAAGGTCGAGCGTGGGGTACGCCGGCTGGAGCAGGTGTCCCACCTCCGGATGGTCGCCGAGACGCTGCGCATCGACCTGGAGGTGCTGCTCGCCGGGTCGGCGGGGGAGTCGGCGCGACCGGAACCCGCTGCCACCGGCGTCGAGCCGGTGTTGGCCGCGCTGGCCCGCTACCACGTCGAGACACCGGCCCGGCCGCCCGACCTGGCGGAACTGCGCGCCCGCCTGGCCCACGCGGAGCAGAGCTACCGGCACGCGCGCTATCCGGAACTGCTCGTCCTGCTGCCCGGCCTGGTCGACGGGGTCCGCGCGGCGCGGGCACTCCGGCCCGGTCGGGCCACCGACGGGCTGCTCGCACGGGGGTACGGCCTGGTCGCGCTGGTGCTGCTCAAGGTCGACCGGCCGGAGGTGGCCTGGCTGGCCGCCGACCGGGCGGTGGCCGCCGCGCAGGTCACTAGGGACCCGTGGGTGGCCGCCGCCGCCACGGTGCCGCTGGCCCAGGCCCTGCGCCACGGCGGCCGGCGGCGGGCCGCGCTGGAGGCCGCCGCCGTCGCCGCCCACCGCCTCCTGCCGGGGCGTTCCGCGGGCACGCCATGGGCGACCTCATCGACGACCGGTGACGACCAGTCAACCGACCCGGCCCTGCTCGCCACGCTGCTGCTCCAGGCCGGCCTGGCCGCCGCCGGGCGGGGTGATGGCCGGGCCGCCCGGGATCTGCTCGGCCGGGCCGGCCGGGCGGCCCGTGATGCCGGGGCCGAGGGCGGCGGCGCGGCGGTGGAGGCCGCGCGGGTGGTCGCCGAGGCCGCCCTCGGCGAGGTCACGGCGGCGACAGTACGCCACGAGCGGCTGGTGGCCGGCGACGAGTGGCGGTGGCTGCCCCCTGAGCACCGGGCCGCGTACCTGCTCGACGCCGCCCGTGCCTACGTGCTCGACGGCAACCTGCTCCGCGCCGGCCGGGCGGTGCTGGAGGCGGAGCGCACCGCGCGCAGCGAGGTGCACGACCGCCCGGCGGTCCGGCCCCTGGTCGCCGTGGTGGCCCGTTCCGCCGCCGCCCCACCGGCCCTGGTCCACCTCGCCGCCACCCTTCACGTCACCTGAGAGCAGCCAGGCAGAGACCTGCGACACGTATCATGTGTATTACGTATCTAGGGGGCTGCCGTGAAGTTGAACAGCAAGGGTCAGGTGACGATCCCGGCGGAACTGCGGGTCCGGTACAACCTGCACGAGGGTGATGAGGTCGACGTGATCGAGGAAGGCGGCGCACTGCGTATCGTGCGGGTCAGTGACGCCGAGACCCGTGGTCAGCGTCTGGTCCGGCACATGCGCGGCAGGGGCAATGCGCCGGAGGTGCAGGGCATGTCGACCGAGGACCTGATGGACCTACTCCGTGGGGAGTGAACGGATCCGGGCTGTCGCCGCTCGGGTGCCGGAGACGGTTGCCACGCTGGTCGACACCAACGTCCTGTTGGACGTCTTCACCGAGGACCCGCAATGGGCCGACTGGTCGGCTGAGGCCCTGGCCAGCGCCCGCGACGCGGGCCTTCTGGTGATCAATCCGATCGTGTATGCCGAGGTTTCAGTGCGATTCGAAGGTGTCGAGGAACTCGACGCCGCGCTGCCCGCCACAGATTTCCTCCGTGAGGAACTGCCCTACCCGGCGGGCTTCCTGGCCGGCAAGGCGTACGCGCGTTACCGCAGGCAGGGCGGCACCAAACGTTCGCCAATCGCCGACTTCTACATCGGCGCGCACGCCGCAGTGTGCCGCTATCGCCTTCTCACCCGTGACAGCAGCCGCTATCGCTCGTACTTTCCGACGCTGCGGCTGATCACGCCCGGCGAGTAGCGGCCGTCCTTCGCCTGGCCCGCGCGGCGGTAGCCCAGGGCGGGAACTCGCCCTATGCCAGGAGTGAGCGGTACAGCTCCAGGGTCTGGACGGCGATGGCGTCCCAGGAGAAGTGCTCCACGGCCCGCTGCCGGCCGGCGAGACCCAACGCCTCGGTGCGCTTCGGGTCGGCCAGCAGCTCGTTGATCGTCGCGCCGAGGTCGGCGACGAAGCGGTCCGGGTCCAGCGGGTTGCCGCTGCCGTCGCCGGCCTGCTCGATCGGCACCAGCAGCCCGGTCTCGCCGTCGGCGACCACCTCGGGGATGCCCCCGGTGGCGGTCGCCACCACCGCCGTCTCGCAGGCCATCGCCTCCAGGTTGACGATGCCCATCGGCTCGTAGACCGACGGGCAGACGAAGACGGTGGCGTGGGTGAGCACCTGGATCACCTCGGGCTTGGGCAGCATCTCGGCCACCCAGACCACCCCGGACCGGTTGGCCCGCAGCTCGGTGACCAGCCCCTGCACCTCGGCGGCGATCTCCGGGGTGTCCGGGGCTCCGGCGAGCAGCACCAGCTGGGTGTCGGCGGGCAGCTCCCGGGCGGCGCGCAGCAGGTAGGGCAGGCCCTTCTGCCTGGTGATCCGCCCGACGTACACCACGCTGGGGCGGGCCGGGTCGATGCCGAGCCGGTCCAGCACGTCGGTGCCGTGGTCGGGGGCGTACTGGGCGGTGTCGATGCCGTTGTAGACCACCCGGACCCGGTCCGGGTTCACCGCCGGATAGGCCGTCAGCACGTCCCGCCGCATCCCCGCACTCACCGCGACGATCGCGTCGGCGGACTCCATCGCCGTCCGCTCGCACCAGGAGGAGAGCGCATAGCCGCCGCCGAGCTGCTCGGCCTTCCACGGGCGCAGCGGCTCCAGGCTGTGCGCGGTCACCACGTGCGGCACCCCGTACAGCAGCTTGGCGGTGTGCCCGGCCAGGTTGGCGTACCAGGTGTGGCTGTGCACCACGTCGGTGCCGGCGCATCCGGCGGCCATCGCCAGGTCGACGCCCATGGTGCGCAGCGCCGCGTTCGCGCCGCTCAGGCCGGCCGGCTCGGGGTACGCGGTGACGCCCGGCTCGACGCGCTCCGCGCCGAAGCAGTGCACCCGGACGTCGGCGAGCCGGCGCAGCTCCCGGGCCAGGTACTCGACGTGCACCCCGGCACCGCCGTACACCTCCGGCGGGTACTCGCGGGTGAGCAGGTCCACGCGCAGCGGGGCGGAGTCGGTCATGCCCGGCACCCTAGTGCAGAAACCGGCCGCGCACCGGTCACGGAACTGTGCCCGTACGAGTGGTGAAGTCGCAGCGGTATGGATAGCGTCTGGTCATGGCTGCCAAGGTGCTCGCGATCGTCCTGGCCGGCGGAGAGGGCAAGCGCCTCATGCCGCTCACCGCGGACCGGGCCAAGCCGGCCGTCCCGTTCGGCGGGATGTACCGCATGGTCGATTTCGTCCTGTCCAATCTGGCGAACGCCGGCTTTCTCAAGATCGTCGTTTTGACCCAGTACAAGTCCCACTCCCTGGACCGGCACATCACCAAGACGTGGCGGATGTCGACGCTGCTCGGCAACTACGTCACCCCGGTGCCGGCCCAGCAGCGTCGGGGCCCCTGGTGGTTCGCCGGCTCCGCCGACGCGATCTACCAGAGCTTCAACCTGATCAACGACGAGCAGCCGGACTACGTGATCGTCTTCGGCGCCGACCACATCTACCGGATGGACCCCCGGCAGATGGTCGACGACCACATCGCCTCCGGGGCGGCGGTCACCGTCGCCGGCATCCGCCAACCGCTGTCGATGGCCGACCAGTTCGGCGTGATCGAGGTCGGCGAGGACGGCAAGCGGATCCGGGCGTTCCGGGAGAAGCCCACCGACGCGGTCGGCCTGCCCGACGCCCCCGACCAGATCTACGCCTCGATGGGCAACTACGTCTTCTCCACCCGGGCGCTCTGCGAGGTCGTCGAGCGGGACGCCGCCGACAAGACCAGCAAGCACGACATGGGCGGCAGCATCATCCCGATGCTCGTCGAGCGGGGCGAGGCGAACGTCTACGACTTCAAGGACAACGAGGTGCCCGGCAGCACCGACCGGGACCGGGGCTACTGGCGGGACGTGGGGACGCTCGACTCGTTCTACGACGCGCACATGGATCTGATCAACGTGCACCCGGTGTTCAACCTCTACAACTTCGACTGGCCCATCTACACCGACCAGCCGCCGTACCCGCCGGCGAAGTTCGTCCACCAGTGGGGCGAGCGGGTCGGCCGGGCCGTCGGCTCGATGATCTCGCCCGGCGCGGTCATCTCCGGCTCGCTGGTGGAGAACTCGGTCGTCTCGCCCAAGGTCAAGGTGCACTCCTGGGCGCAGGTCGACGGCGCGGTGCTGATGGAGGGCGTCGAGGTGGGCCGGCACGCGGTGATCCGCAACGCCATCCTCGACAAGAACGTCTTCGTGCCCGAGGGCGCCGAGATCGGCGTCGACCTGGAGAAGGACCGGCAGCGCTACACCGTCTCCGACAACGGCGTCGTCGTCATCGGCAAGGGTCAGCGCGTCGAGCCCTGAGCCGGGTGTGACCCGGCCGACGCCGGGGAAGACAGCGCACCGACCCGTACCCCAAGGAGGTTTCCGCAGTGGCCCACCCCCGTGCCGGACAGCCCGCCGAGCCCGCCGACCTGGTCGACGTGCCCCGGCTGGTGACCGCCTACTACGCCGAGCACCCGGACCCGGACGACCCGGCGCAGCAGGTCTCGTTCGGCACCTCCGGCCACCGGGGGTCCAGCCTGCGCAACGCCTTCAACTCCGACCACATCCTCGCCGTCACCCAGGCGCTGTGCGACTACCGCCGCCAGGAGGGCCTGACCGGGCCGCTCTTCCTGGCCCGGGACACCCACGCGCTGTCCGCCCCCGCCGAGGCCGACGCGCTGGAGGTGCTCGCCGGCAACGGGGTGACCGTGCTGCGGGACAGCCGCGACGGCTACACCCCCACCCCCGCGCTGTCGCACGCAGTGCTCACCCACAACCGGGGCCGCACCGACGGGCTCGCCGACGGCATCGTGATCACCCCGTCGCACAACCCGCCCGACGACGGCGGCTTCAAGTACAACCCGACCAACGGCGGGCCCGCCGACACCGACGTCACGAGGTGGATCCAGGACCGGGCCAACGCCATCCTGGCCACCGGGCTCAAGGAGGTCAGGCGCATCCCGTACGCGCGGGCGCGCGCCGCCGACACCACCGGCACGTACGACTTCCTCGCCGGCTACGTCGACGACCTGCCGTCGGTGCTCGACATCGACGCGATCCGCGACGCCGGGGTGCGGATCGGTGCCGACCCGCTCGGCGGGGCCAGCGTCGCCTACTGGGGTGAGATCGCGCAGCGGCACCGCCTCGACCTCACCGTGATCAACCCGTTGGTCGACCCGACCTGGCGGTTCATGACCCTCGACGGCGACGGCAAGATCCGGATGGACTGCTCGTCGCCCAACGCGATGGCGTCGCTGATCGCCGCCCGGGACCGGTTCCAGGTCTCCACCGGCAACGACGCCGACGCCGACCGGCACGGCATCGTCACCCCCGACGGGGGCCTGCTCAACCCCAACCACTACCTGGCGGTGGCGATCGGCCACCTGTTCCGGACCCGGTCGCAGTGGGGGCCGGCGGCGGCCGTCGGCAAGACCCTGGTCTCCTCCTCGATGATCGACCGGATCGCCGCCGACCTGGGCCGACCGCTGCTGGAGGTGCCGGTCGGCTTCAAGTGGTTCGTCTCCGGGCTGCTCGACGGCACGGTCGGCTTCGGCGGCGAGGAGAGCGCCGGGGCGTCGTTCCTGCGCCGCGACGGCAGCACCTGGACCACCGACAAGGACGGCATCCTGCTCTGCCTGCTCGCCGCCGAGATCATCGCCACCACCGGCCGGACCCCGAGCGAGCACTACGCCGCACTGACCGAACGCTTCGGCGCACCCGCGTACGCCCGGATCGACGCTCCGGCCAGCCGGGAGCAGAAGGCGGTGCTGGGCCGGCTCTCCCCGGAGCAGGTCACCGCCACCGAGCTGGCCGGCGAGCCGATCACCGGCATCCTGACCAGCGCTCCGGGCAACGGCGCGTCCATCGGCGGGCTGAAGGTGACCACCGAGTCGGGCTGGTTCGCGGCCCGGCCGTCGGGCACCGAGGACGTCTACAAGATCTACGCCGAGTCGTTCCAGGGGCCCGAGCACCTGGCCCAGCTCCAGCAGGAGGCGAAGACCCTGGTCGACACCGTGCTGGGGTAGTGCCGACCGGCACCCGCGCGCCCCGTCCGGCCACCGGACGGGGCGCACGCCGTGCGGCCCCCGATGCCCGGAGTTTCCCCTCCGGAGCGTTTCGTGGACCTCGCCTCGCTCGTTGCGCATGCGGCGACCGAAAACGGGGAGGGGCGGACGATGACCTGGTCCAGGGCGGTCTCCGACCCTGGCTCCGCAATCGATGTCGGCTACTCCCGGGCAGCCCGTCCGGCCCGTGCAGCGTCGTCGGGACGCCATCGGGAACTGGTCGGTCGGCTGCTGCGCTGCTATCCCGTGAGCTTCCTGGTGCTCGCCCCGTACGCGCTGTTGATCTTGCCGATGGCGGTGGTCAATGACAACCCGCGTACCGGTTTCATCGTGTTCCTGGTGGGCCTGGCATTGCTGGGCAGTGTCTCCGGGGAGACGTTCTGTCTGCTCCTCGGACGGCCCGATCCGCAGTGGCGGCGCGGCATGCGCCAGGCGACCGCCCGGTACCCGGGGATCTATCCGGTGGCCCGCCTGGTCGTGCTGGTCAGCATCGCGGCCGAACTACTGGGAGCGCACCTCGGGGAGGGGAACCTCGTCGCGCAGATCTCCGAGGAGGTGTCCGACACGCCGATGGTGGCGCTGACCAAGTTGTTCTCCGGTTGGGCGGCGCTCGGGTTCGCGCTGCTGGTCGCCAGTCACCTCGGCGGCTACCTGTCCAAGGTGAAGCTGTACGGCTGGCTGGGCGCGCTCGTCGCCACCAAGGCCGTCGTCACCGTGCTGACCGCCCTCACGGCGCCCCTGATCGCCTTCGTCTTCTTCGCGGTCACCGCCGGGGTGATCTGCGGCGTGTTCCGGTTGCGGTACCTGATAGTCGGCACGCTGATGCTGGTGCTGCTGTGGCCGGCCATGTTCGACTACCGCAACGGGCTACGGGAGGACCAGGGCGTCGCGGTGGACGACGCGGTCACCGCGACGGACCGGATGCGCCTGGACCGGCAACTGACGGTCGTCGCCGCCACGGAGGTCCCCGTCGACCTCGGCCAGCCCGAGGGCGTCGACTACCTCAGGTACGGTCTGGTGCCGCGGCTTCTGGACCCCGACCGGCCGGCTCTGACGACCGGGCAACGGATCAACCGGTACCTCGGCGGTAGCCGGACGTCGGCCTCCAACTTCCTGTTGCTGGGCAACATGTGGTTCTTCGAGGGTCCCGACGGGGTGGTGGCCGTGCACGCCTTCTGGGCCGGGTTCGTGGCGCTGCTGCTGCGCTGGCGGGGCCGGCCCGGCCCGGCCCGGTTGAGCCTGGTCTGCCTGGTGTTCTCCGACGCGTTGCTGTGGTCCGGCACCTACCCCGACTCGATGATCGGGTTCCTGCAACACGCGGTGTGGGCGATGACGGTCTTCTTTCTGTTGTGGTTGGCCCGCAGCTTCCCCGGCCGGGCGCCCGCATGACCCGCCCTGGGGGTGGTGTCCGGGTGAAACGTCACCGGGAGTTGGTCGGCGTTCTGCTCCGGTGCTATCCGGTCAGCTTCCTGGTGCTCGCCCCGTACGCGGTGTTCATCGTTCCGTCGGCGGTGCTCAACGACAACCCGCAGACCGGTTTCATCGTGTACCTGGTGGGCCTGGCATTGCTGGGCAGCATCTCCGTGGAGACGTTTGGCCTGCTCTTCGGGCATCCCGATCCACGCTGGCGGCAGGGGATGCGCCAGGCGACCGCCTGCTATCCCCGGATCTATCCCGTGGCCCGGCTGGTGACCCTGACCGGCATCGCGGCGAACATCGGCGGGGCCCTTCTCGGTCGGGGGACCATCGTCGCGCAGGTGTCCGGTGACCTCTCCGACACACCGCTCGCGATGCTGTGCGCGCTCTTCTCCGGCTGGGGCACCCTGGGCTTCGCCCTGCTGGTGGCCAGCCACCTCAGCGGCCGGCTCTCCTCGGCGAAGCTGTACTGCTGGCTGGCCCTGCTCGTCGGAGTGGAGTCGTACGTCGCCGTACTGACGGCCCGCTCCGCGCCCCTGGTCGGGCTGGTGTTCTTCGTGGCTGCCACCGGAGCGGTCTGCGGCGTCCTCCGGCTGCGCCATCTCCTGCTCTGGACGGTGGTGCTCCTCCTCCTCTGGCCCGCGATGTTCGAGCAGCGCAACACCATCCGGAAGGACTACGGCGTCGTAGTAGACACCCAGGTCACCGCCGCCGACCGGCTCCGTCTGGACAGTCAACTCACGGTCGTGGCAAAGGTCGAGGTCCCCGTCGACCTCGGTCAACCCAAGGGCGTCGACTACCTCAGGTACGGGCTGGTACCGCGGATGCTGGATCCCGACCGGCCGCCCATCTCGACCGGGCAACAGATCAACCAGTACCTCGGCGGCGGGTCGACGTCGGCCTTCAACTTCCTGTTGCTGGGCAACATCTGGTTCTTCGACGGCCCTGTCGGGGTGGTGGCCGTACACGCCTTCTGGGCCGGATTCGTGGCGCTGCTGCTGCGCTGGCGGGGTCGACCGGGGCCGGGCCGGTTGGCGTTGTTCTGCCTGGTCTTCTCCGATGTGCTGCTCTGGTCCGGGACCTATCCCGACTCCACCATCGGCTTCCTGCAACACCTGATGTCGGCGGTACCGGTCTTTCTCCTGCTGTGGCTGACCCGGCGCTCCCCCGTCGGGCGGGACGACCGGGTGCCGCTGCTGGCGGGTGCCGCCCGGTGACCGTTCGGGCCCGCTCCCGCGTCGGTCGTAGCGACGCCCCGGTTGTCCCCCGCAGCGGTGGTCGGACCGTGCTCGCCCTGCTCGTCGGGGGGTTGTCCAGCGGCGGCAACCTGCTGGTGGCGATCACGGTCACCCGGCTGGAGTCGATCGGCGGGGTGGGCGAGTTCGCCCTGGCCTTCTCGTTCTACGTTCTCGGCTCCGGGCTGGTCCGCAGCATGGTGACCGACGCCGTCCTGGCGGCGGGGACGGGCGTCACCTCCGCCGCCCGGCGGGTCACCCTGCTCGGCACGGTCTGCGGCACCGTGCTCGGGGCCGCGGGTGCGGCGTATGGCTCGCCCTATCTGGTGTTCGTGGGCCTCGCCCTGCCGGGTCTGGTGCTCTATGACTACGCGAAGGCGATCGCCGTCGGCGTCGGCACCCCGTCGGGGGCGCTGTTCCAGGAGACCGCCTGGGCGGCGGTGACCGGCTGCGCCGCGCTGTGCGGCCTGCTCCGGCTGCTCGACGCGCCGTACGTGGTCGGCATCTGGGCCTTAGCTGGTGGGCTGATCGGCGTGGTCGTCGGGGTCCGCCGCGGCTACGTGGTGCGGCCCGGCTGGTGCATCGGTCGGGCGGAGAGCCGTGTCGCAGTGGGGTTCGGGGCGCAGTTCCTGCTGACCACCGGATCGGCGCAGTTGTCGCTGAGCGCGGTGGCCGCCTTCGCGGGCACCTCGGTGGTCGGTGCGTTGAGCGCCGGAAGGACGCTGCTGGGGCCGGTGAACCTGGTGCTGTCCACCGCCGCCACGCTGACCCTGCCGTACCTGGCCCGCAGCCGCACCGAGTCCCGGGCGGTGCGGTCCAGGGCGGCCGTTCGGGTCTCGCTGCTCGTGGCTGCCGGCATCCTGCCGATGACGGCTGCGGTCGCCCTCCTGCCCGACGCGGTCGGCAGGACGCTGCTCGGCGGCAACTGGGACCTGGCCCGCAGCCTGCTGGTGCTGCTGGCGCTGGAGAGCCTGTTCGCGGTGCCGGCTGCCGTCGGCTTCGCCGGGCTGCGGGTGGAGCAGGCGAACCGGCGGGCGATTCTGCTCGGCATCCTGCTGGGCGGATTGCGGGTGCCCGTGGTCGTCGGCGCGGCGGTGCTGTTCGGGGCCACCGGCGCGGCCGGTGCGCTCGCGGCGCTCGCTCTGGTCAGCGCGGTCGCCTGGGCCAGGAGCTACCTGCTGCTGCTGCGGCACCGTGCGGCGCACCGCGCGCCGGCACACCGCCGGCTCGACCCGGTCCCGCCCGGCGGGTGAGCCGGGGCGGGACCGCCCGGCGGGTGAGCCGGGCGCGGGCCGACGGGCGGGCCGCAGGGGGCGGGTCGACCGGTCAGGCGACGGTCGACAGGGCGGCGCGGACGCGCTCCACCACCGCCTTGACCCCCGCGTCGGTCAGCTCCGGATAGGTGGGCAGGTTGATGCCGCGCCTGCTCAGGTCGACGGTCACCGGGCAGTGCGCGCCCGGATCACGGTGCGCCGGCAGGTCGGGGATCGGCACGAAGAAGGGCCGGGTCTCCACGCCGAGCCGGTCGAGCGCCCGGGCCACCGCGTCCCGGGAGATGGCGTCCCCTTCGGGCCCGACCAGAAAGGCGGCCATCCACGGCGCGCGGCGGACGCCGGCGAGCACCGGCTGCGCCGACAGCGCCGGCTCGTCGGCCAGCTGCGCCTCGTAGCCGGCGATCACCGCGTCCCGCCGGGCGATGATCTCGTCGGCCCGCTCCAGTTGGGCGCAGAGCAGCGCGGCGGCCAGGTTGGTCATCCGGTAGTTGTAGCCCAGCACCGGGAAGTAGTACCGCCGTTGCGGATCCATGCCCTGGTTGCGCAGCAGCCGCATCCGCTCGGCCAGCGGGGCGTCGGAGGTGGTGACGCAGCCGCCCTCGCCGGCGGTGATCACCTTGTTGCCGAAGAACGAGAAGGTCGTGGCGTCGGCCAGGGAACCGGTCGGCTCCCCGTCGACCGTGGCCCCGAAGGACTCCGCGGCGTCGGCGACCAGCAGCAGGCCGTGCCGGTGGCACAGCGCGCGCAGGGCGGGGTAGTCGGCGGGATGGCCGTACAGGTCGACGGCGATGACCGCCCGGGTGCGTGGCCCGATCGCGGCCCGGACCGCGGCGGGGTCGACGCACCAGTTCTGCGGCCGCACGTCCACACAGACGGCGCGCGCCCCGCAGTACGCGACGGCGTTCGCGGTCGCCACGTAGGTCAGCGCGGGAACGATGACCTCGTCGCCCGGACCGATCCCGGCGGCGGCGAGGACCAGGTGCAGGGCGACCGTGCCGTTGGCGGTGGCCACCGCCGTGCCGGCGGCACACCGCCGGGCGAAGCGGTCCTCGAAGTCGTCGAGGTAGGGGCCCCGGGAGGAGACCCAGCCGCTCCGCAGGGCGTCGACCACGTACCGTTGCTCCAGGTCGGACAGGCTCGGTCGGGCCACCGGATAGCGGTCGTCCGTCATGCTCACGATGCTCCCTCCCCGCTGAGTTCGGCGGCGAACGCGGATCTCGGTATCGGCCCCGGTCGTCCCTGCGCCGCCCAGCGCAGCACGTCGAGGTAGTCGCCACCGGTCGCCGCCCAGGTGCGGGGGGCCAACCGGCCGTTGGCGTGCCGGGCGGCGGTGGCGTAGTGCGCCCGGTCGGCCAGCAGCCGCTGGACCGCCTCGGCCAGGGACGCCGGCTCCGTGGCCCGGAAGACCGTCGCCTGGGCGCCGGTGAACTCCAGTTGCGCCAGCAGCGGCTCGGCGTCGGCGCAGGCGACGGGTAGTCCCCAGCTGAACGCCTCCAGCATCGCACCGCTCGCCGCCTCCCAGAGCGACGGGATCACCACGGCGTCGGCCCGGGCGTAGAGGGCGTTCAGCTCGTCGAGGGTGACGAACCCGGGGAAGGACACCCGGCGCCGCAGGTCGGGCAGCGCGGCGCGGGCGAGCAGGCGACTGGCCTCGGGCTCGACCAGCGGGCCGGGACAGACCAGCCGGCACTGCGGGAGCGACGCCATCGCCTCCAGCAGCGTCGCGTGGTTCTTGTGGGCCGCGGTGGAGGACGGGTAGACCAGCAGCCCCGGTTCCGGCCGCGCGGTGGCGCGGGCGGGCGCGGGCTGGAACGTCGGGGTCGGGATGAGCGCGGTCCGGTCCGCTGCCTCGGGAAACAGCCGCAGGGTCTCCCGGTACGGGTGGGGCCAGGTGACCACGAGGGCGGACGCGCGGGCCACGTTCTCCCGGACCACGGCGGCGAAGCCGGGGGCGTGGAAGGCGGCATGCAGGTGTCGGAGGTCGTGCACGACGACGACCGACGGGCCGGGCCCGATCGGGGCGCTGTGGAACGGGTACAGCGTGACGTCCGATCCCCGCTGCCGGGGGACCGAGCGCTGCCGGACCGCGTTGACCGCCCTGCGGACGGCGAGGGAGTCGCGGACCCGGCTCGGCGTCCAGCGGCGCAACAGCTGCCCGGGAGGGGTGTCCGAGCGCAGCGGCTGGGCGACCTCGGTCCAACCGACCTGTTCGGCGGGCACCTGGTCACGCCACTGGTCGAGGGTGCCCCGCAGGATGTTCACCCGCAGGTCGTGGGAGGTGTCGGCGGCCATGCCGGTCAACAGGCCGTAGGTGAAGGCCTCGACCCCGGCGGCGTGTCCGGGGCGGATCGGGGTGGCCTCGACGGTGATCCTCATCGGTCCACCCGCACGAGGCGTCCCATCCGCTCGTCTTCCAGGAGTTGCCGGTCGGCGTCCACCATCACCCGTACCAGGTCGCCGAACAGGGTCTTCGGCGCCCAGCCCAGGTGCCGCCGGGCCTTGCTGTAGTCGCCGATGAGCGCGTCGACCTCGGCGGGCCGGAAGTAGGCGGGGTCGATCTCCACGTACCGCTGCCAGTCCAGACCGACCCGGTCGAAGGCGGCCTGGACGAACTCGCGGACGGAGTGCCCCTCGCCGGTGGCCACCACGTAGTCCTGTGGGGTGTCCTGCTGAAGGGCCAGCCACATCGCCTCGACGTACTCCGGGGCGTAGCCCCAGTCCCGGACCGCGTCGAGGTTGCCCAGGTAGAGCTTGTCCTGGATGCCGGCCTCGATCCTGGCCACCGCGCGAGTGATCTTGCGGGTGACGAAGTTCTCGCCCCGCCGGGGGCTCTCGTGGTTGAACAGGATGCCGTTGACGCAGAACATGTCCCACGACTCGCGGTAGTTGACCGCCGACCAGAAGGCGTAGACCTTGGCGCACGCGTACGGGCTGCGGGGGTGGAACGGGGTCTGCTCGCGTTGCGGGGGCGGGCTGGAGCCGAACATCTCCGAGGAGGACGCCTGGTAGAAGCGGCAGCCGATGTCGGCCGCCCGCGCCGCCTCCAGCATCCGCAGGGCGCCCAGCCCGGTGACGTCCGCGGTGTAACCCGGGATGTCGAAGGAGACGCGGACGTGGCTCTGCGCGCCGAGGTTGTAGATTTCGTCAGGCCGGATGTCCCGGATCAGCGATGTCAACGAGGCCGGGTCGGACAGGTCGCTGTAATGGAGGAAAAGGCGTGCGTCGCCACTGCGGGGATGCACATCGACGCCGTCGATCCGCTCGGTGTTGAACGAAGACGATCTTCTTTTTATCCCGTGCACCGTGTAGCCCTTGTCGAGTAGGAACTCCGCCAGGTAGCTGCCGTCCTGGCCGGTGGTGCCGGATATGAGTGCCACTCGCGACATGGAGATCCTCTCGTGCTGTGCTAGAGACTGTTTCTGCGACTTCCTTATACCCCCATCCGGGCGGCCGTCCACTATTCCTCGTCCCGTGGCGGCGAATTGAATAAAATTGCGAGGCGCGGTCACTGAATGGACGTTCGCTCGTTGGCCCACTCAGTTCCATCTCTTGAGCGAGGAGCGAGGATGGCCAGCGACACCACCCCCGCGGCGGACGTCAGAACACGGTTGGCGAGTGTCGACCGGGGGAAGTTCCGGGTCCTGGTCACGGCGAGCTACTTCAGCCCCGGCTGGCGGGCCGGAGGCCCGGTCCGCTCCATCTCCGACGTGCTCGACACGGCCAGCGCCGACGTCTCGACGACCCTGCTGACCCGGGACCGTGACCTCGGCGCCAGCGATCCCTACGCCGGGCTCTCCGGCACCTGGGTACGACGTGGCCGGACGAGCATCTTCTATCTCGGTGTCCGGCACCCGGCGCACTGGCGGACGCTCTGGCGTTCCCTGCGGCCGGTGCGCTTCGACCTGCTCTACGTGAACAGCGTCTGGTCGGCCTTCTCGATCCTGCCCATCGTCGCGGCCCGGCTCGGCCTGCTGCGGGTGGACCGCATCCTGGTGGCTCCACGGGGCGAGTTCGGTGCCGCCGCTCTCGGCCTGCACCGGGCCCGTAAGCGGATGTTCCTGTCCGGCTGGCGATGGATGCTGCGGGGGCCCAGGGTGCTGTGGCACGCCAGCACGCCGCTGGAGGCCGTCGACATCCGACGGGCGCTGCCCCGGGCCCGGATCGGTGTCGTCGCGATCGCCAGTGGCCCGGAGCCGCGTCGCGCGCCGGCCGGACTGCCGGCGACCGACCACGCACGACTGGTCTTCATCGGACGGATCTCCCCGATAAAGAACCTGGACCTGCTGCTCGCCGCGCTCGCCCAGGTGCGGGCCCGGGTGCGGCTCGATATCTACGGCCCGCTGGAAGACCCGAAGTACTGGCAGCGCTGTGTGGAGCTACGAGCGGCCCTGCCGGACCCGTCCGTGGTCAGCTACCGGGGAGAGCTGCGCCCCGAGCAGGTCGGCGAGACCTTCTCCCGGTACGACGCGTTCGTCCTGCCGACCCGGGGTGAGAACTTCGGCAACGCCATCGCGGAGAGCCTGGCGGCGTGCTGCCCGGTGATCTGCTCGGACCGGACACCGTGGACGACCGTGTTGCGCGACGGTGGCGGGCAGGTCCTCACCGAGTTGACCCCGGCGGCGTTGGGTGCACTGGTCACCCAGCTCGCCACCGCCTCGCCCGCGCAGCGGCAGGCGGCCCGGGCGGCGGCGGGGGCCGCCTACCGCCGGTGGCGGGCGAGCCGGCCGCGGATCAGTGTTCTCGACCAGGCACGGCAGACGATCAACGACCCGGTGCGCCGGGTGCCCCCACAGGGCCGGTCGTCGTGAGACCGACCCGACCGCCCGCCGGGCGGTGCCCCCAATCCCACCATCGGCTACGAGGAGGCGTCCAGTGACCCGGGTGATGACCGTCGTCGGGACCAGGCCGGAGATCATCCGCCTGGCCCGGGTGATCGACATGTTGGACCGGACCGTGGAGCACACCCTGGTGCACACGGGACAGAACTGGGATCCCGCATTGTCGGACATCTTCTTCACCGAGCTGGGTGTCCGGTCCCCGGACCGCTTCCTGCGGGCCGACACCCGGTCGCTCGGCAGTCTGCTCGGTGCCGTGCTGGTCGGCACCGAGCAGGCGATCGATGAGCTGCGTCCGGACGCGCTGCTGGTGCTCGGCGACACCAACAGCGCCATCTCGGCGTTGATGGCGCGACGGATGAAGGTCCCCGTCTACCACATGGAGGCGGGCAACCGCTGCTTCGACCTCAACGTGCCGGAGGAGACCAACCGCCGGCTGGTCGACCACGTCGCCGACTTCAACCTCGTCTACTCCGAGCACGCCCGGCGCAACCTGCTCGCCGAGGGCCTGCACCCCCGCCGGATCCTGCACACCGGCTCACCCATGCGGGAGGTGCTCGACCACTACCGGCCGCAGATCGAGCGGTCCACCATCCTGGCGCAGCTCGCCCTCGAACCGGGCGGCTACTTCGTCGTCAGCGCCCACCGCGAGGAGAACGTCGACCATCCGGACCGGCTCCGCCGGCTGCTGGACTGCCTCTGTGGCGTCCGCGACGAGTGGCGACTGCCGCTGCTGGTCTCCACCCACCCGCGTACCCGCAAGCGCCTGGAGTCGCTCGCCGTCGACGGCACGCTCCTGGACGGCATCACCTTCCACGAGCCGTTCGGCTTCTTCGATTACGTCACCCTGCAACGGCACGCCCGGTGCACACTGTCCGACAGCGGCACCGTCAGCGAGGAGGCGGCGATTCTCGGGTTTGCGGCGGTGACGCTGCGCGAGTCCATCGAGCGCCCCGAGGCGCTGGACTCCGGGGCGATCGTGATGACGGGTCTGGACCCGGCCGGGGTGGTGGAGGGCGTGCGGGTGGTGGTGGCCCAGGTGGCGGCCGGCCCGGTCGCCTGCCCGCTCGACTACCAGGTCCCGGACACGTCACGCCGGGTGGTCGACTTCATCCTCTCGACCGTGCGCCGGCATCACGACTGGGCGGGCATCCGCCGCTGACCGACCCACCGGCCGGGCCGGCACGCCCGTGACCACCGTGCCGGCCGGGACGTCCCGGGTCACACAGGCGCCCGCCCCCACGACGGCGTCCCGGCCGACCGTCAGCCTCGGCAGGACGGCGGCGGTGGTGCCCACCATGACGCCGTCGCCCAGTCGGCAGTAGCCGGAGACCGCCGCGAGCGGGTTGACCGAGACATGGTCACCCAGGACGGCGTCATGGCCCACGGTGCAGTTCTGATTGAGGTGTACATGGCGGCCCAGCACCACGTTCGTCGTCACCCGGGCTCCGCCGGCGGCGAACAGGCCCTCCTGGAAGACGCAGTCCGGGCCGATCTCGGCAGCCGGATGTACCACGGTGGCGGCGGGCAGGCCGTACCGGGCGAGGACCTGGTCGGTCTCGCGGCGCAACTGCGGGTGTCCCACGCCCAGTGCCACCCGGGTGGTGGACGGCTGCCCGGCCAGCCAGCGGGTCGGCCCGAGGAACGGAACACCGAGCCGACGCACGAGTTCCACATTGGGCTCGGTGGGGTGGTCGTCGACGAAGCCGAGCACCCGCCAGCTGATCCCGTCGACCGGCCGGGCGTTCAGCAATCGAATAACGCCGTACAGCTCACGGCCCATCCCGCCCACACCTACGATTACCACGTCGGTAGTCATCCGTTGCTCCCTCGGCCACGGAGAACGCGGGTCGCTCCCCGTCATCTGGACCCCCTCGCGGCACCGATGGCGCCGGTCAGGCAGCGGTGGGGGCCGGTGTCCGTGGCCGCGAGCGCACGGCACAGGCCGCGCCCGGCGGGCTCCGACACCCTCCTCGCTGTCATTGCGTTCCGATACTCAGGTGGAGTGCCGATCTGCGGACGGCACGGTGAAGGTGGGCGATGGTGAAGCTGACGAGAACCCGTCCCCCCGACGACGCTGCGGCGGCGGCGAAGCGGGCGGTCCGGTCCGCCGACACCGCGGGCAACTACCGGGTGGTCGCCACCGCAGGTGTGTTCGAGCCGGGCTTCCGTGGTGGTGGTCCGATCCGTTCCCTGCGGTTCATCCTGGACACCCTGCCGGGGGATCTCGACGTCACCCTGGTCACCCGGGACCGGGATCTCCACTCGCCTGCACCCTACCCCGGGCTGTCCGGACGGTTGCTGCGGCGCGACGACCGCTCCGCCGTGTTCTACCTGGACCCGTGGGCGCCGCGGCACTGGGTCCGGCTGATCCGGCACGTCCGCTCCCGCCCGATCGACCTGCTCTATGTCAACAGCATCTGGTCGCTGTTCTCGGTAGTGTCGATCCTGGTGGTGGCGCTGCGCCTGGTGCCTGTCGGGGCCATCCTGGTCGCCCCGCGCGGTGAGCTGTCGCCCGGCGCCCTGGCGATCAGGGCCGCCAAGAAGCGGCTCTTCCTGGCGGTGTGGGCACCGCTGCTGCGCCGGTTGCGGGTGCGCTGGCAGGCGTGCAGCGGTCTGGAGGAGAAGCAGATCCGGGCGAACATGCCGTGGGCGCAGGTGATGGTGAACGGCAACGAGAGCCCGATCCCGGCGCACCCGGCGCCGCCGTCCCGCGCGCACGACGGGCCGCTGCGGTTGGTCTTCGTCGGCCGGATCTCGCCGATGAAGAACCTGTCCACGGCCCTGGAGGCGGTGGCCGGCACCACCCGGCCGATGGAGTTCGACATCTTCGGGCCGCCGGAGGACCCGCACTACTGGTCGCGATGCCAGCGGATCATCACGGCCATGCCGGGCCACGTCCGGGTCCGCTACCTCGGCGAACTCGCGGCGGCGGACGTCATGCCGACGTTCAGCCGGTACGACGCCTTCCTCTTCCCCACCCTCGGCGAGAACTTCGGTCACGTGATCCTGGAGAGCCTGGCCTCCGGCTGCCCGGTCGTCTGTTCGGACAACACGCCGTTCAGTGAGCTGATCGCCGACACCGGCGGGCTGGTGGTGCGGCCGGCGACGGCGGCCGGCCTCAGCCGGGCTCTCGACCTGCTCGCCGCTCGGTCGCCCGAGGAGCGGGCCGAGGCGAAGGGCACCGCCGGACGGCGGTACCGGCACTGGCGGCAACGCCACCGGGAACCGAACGTGCTGGCGCACGCCCGCCAGTTCTGCCGCTGATCCCGTCCGGGGCGGAACCGGCGTCACCCTGGCCGGACCCGACTCGTTTCCCCAGTGACCGGGCCCGCCTGCCCGGTCCGGTGGTCCGTAGCCGTCCCCTGCGATCGAGGACAGTAAGTGCCCAGTCGTGTTCGTACGATGGCCCGGCGGGTGCGGGACCATCTGGCCGCGTCCCGTGACCCCGAGGCGTTCGTCCGGTCCCTGGGGGTCAACCTGACCGGTCGGGTCAGGTTCTACGGGGTCAACCGGGCGATGTTCGGCTCGGAGCCGTGGCTGATCACCATCGGCGACAACGTCTACATCACCTCCGAGGTGCAGTTCATCACCCACGACGGTGGCACGTTGATCCTGCGCAAGGACCATCCCGACCTCGACTGGACCGCGCCGATCACCATCGGCGACGACGTCTACATCGGCATGCGGGCGATGATCCTGGCCGGCGTCACCATCGGAAGCCGGTGCGTCATCGGTGCCGGTTCGATCGTCACCCGGGACATCCCGGACAACACGGTGGCGGCCGGGGTGCCGGCGCGGCCGGTGCGTACCACCGACGAGTACCTCGAACGGCTGCGGGCCAAGTCGCTGGGCATCGGCCACCTGCCGGTCCCGGCCAAACACGCGGCGATGAAGCGGATCTACGGCGTCACGACCGGCTGACGTCCACCGGGACACGACGCCCGCCGGTGCGGCCCCGCCGGGGCACGGGCCACCGGGTCAGGCCCGCCTGTACGCCACCTGCGGCGGCGGGAACTGGTGGACTCCGATGATCGTGATCGCGCCCAGCGCACCGGTCACCCCGGTCACCTCGTAGCCGAACCGGTCCCCGGTCATCGCCGCCGCGCCGGCACCGAGGTTCAGCGTGGTGGCGGCGCCGACGCCACTGACCCGTACGGCGGGCGGCGTGGTGCCGCTGGCCTGCCAGACGTGCGCGTACCAGTGCCAACCGGCGGGCAGCACCACGGGAGCGACCAGCACGGACTCCCGCACCCCGACCGAGGTGACGGCGACGGTGCCGAAGTCGGCGATCGGGCCGAGGACGGCGGGACGCCCGGTGGACGGATCGTGGGCGTACACGCCGTGCCGCAGGACGCCGGTGCCGGCCACGGTGACCTCCACACAGACCCGGTCGACCGGGGTCGGTTCGGCCAGGAAGACCGGGTACAGCAGGAGCCGCTGGTAGGTGCCGGTGCAGGTGCGGCTCAGCGTCGGGCCGGACCGGACGAGGAAGTAACTGCCCCGGGGTCCGGTCGCCCCCGGTAGCGGTCCCGATGCGACCTGGTCGGGTTCCGCGCGCCACGTCCCGTACCCGGGGGAGACCGGCACGGTGTACGGGATGCCGTCGACGGTGACCCGGTCCGGCACGTCGAGGTTCGTCGGGCCGACCGGGACCAGCAGCCGGTGGAACAGTTGCGGCGCCGTCATCTCGGCCTGCGCCACGGTGCCGACCCGTTCGATCACCACGAAATCCGCGCCGTCGGCGGACACCACGATCTCGGTGGCGGTCGACGGGGGCGCCAGGTAGCGGCGGTAGGCGGTGCCGGTCACCGACTCACCGGCGGCCAGGGTGCGGCCCCAGACCAGTTGCGGGTAGTTCTTCTTGAGGCTGGAGCTGATGAACCAGCCCTTGGCCGTGGTGTAACGGACCCGGATCTCGGGCTTCCCGTCCGCGACCGGCAGCAGCCCGACGGCGATGCCCCACTGTTGGACGCCCCCGCCGCTGACCACCCACTGGGTCATGCTGCTCGCCGGCATCAGCCGGTTCCGCAGCGTCGCCGGGGTGAAGTCGGTGAGCGCCGTCAGGGTGTCGATGTTCGCCCAGACGGACCAGTTCAGGCCGCCGGCCACCCCCACGTTCGGCATGAACTGCCGACGGGTGCCGCCGGCCACCGGGGTCAACGGCCCGCACTGGGTGACCCCCGCGTTGAGGGTGAACCGGCTCAGGGCGGTGACCGTCTGCGCGACGATCAGGCTGCCACCGGGCGACCAGCGGTATTCGTTCGAGATCCGGCACAGGGACGGGATCGTCGGCATGATCGTGGCGATCGGGGTGCCGATGTTCGCCCGTGCCGTGTCGATCATCCCCTGGTAGGAGGGGATGACGTACGACTCCCGGATCACCAGCTCCTGGCCCGTGGACCGACCGTCGGGCACCGGCCGGCCGTCGAGTTCGACGGCCACTGTGTGGGAGTGGGTGGCCGGGCGGATCTGCACGTCGGGGGTGAGGCCGGTGATCGGCACGGTGGTCCGGTTGGTCGCCCCCGAGACGTGGGTGAGCGGTGCGGCCGGTTTCACCCGCGCGCCCTGGGCGATGCCGTCCACGATCGTGTACGGGTTGCCGAACAGCAGGCTGTTGGCGTTGGTCACCGCCAGCAGGGTGAAGATGCGGGTCCCGTCGCTCCACTGCGAACCCACGTCGGCGGTCGTCTTGCCGTGGTTGGCCACCGCGATCTGGTTGCCGACGTTGTAGCCGTGGTTGCCGCCGACGTACGACCAGCCGGTGTTGATCGGGCAGTTGTCGTCCGAGGTGTCGTGGATGCGGGTGCCGACGGCGGACAGGACCGGCCACACCTGGGCGTCGGTGGCGGTCGAGGGCACCAGGCTCACCTGGGGCAGGCCGGAGTGCCACATGCCGACCATGCTCTCCGCGTACGCCAGGTTGACGGGCATGATCACGTCCCGGGTGGCGTCGATCCGCGACCTGACGGACATCAGGGCGTTGGACCGGTAGACGATCAGCTCGGCCATCCTCCACACCTCCACCGTTGAACTGCGACGATGCTGTCACTGTGCGCGTTTGCCCAGCTGGCGGTTGGTGTCGGTCGGCTCCCGGACAGCACCACCGGCCGTTCGGTGGACCCCGGCCGGGCTGCTGCAGGCCGACGGCCGAGATTTGTCCTAATTGTGATGAAGATTCCGTCTGTGCCGTAATGTGCTGCATGCCTGCTTCGACGAACAGGTGAGGTGTGTACCGGGGGGTTGTCCATGCGCATTCTGATCACCGGTGGGGCCGGCTTCATCGGCGCCAACCTGGCCCGCGCCGCCCTGGACGAGCCGGCCGTCAAGGAGGTCAGCGTCCTCGATGATCTCTCGGTCGGGCTCCGGGGCAACCTCGACGGGCTGGACGTCGAATTCGTCGAGGGGTCGATCCTGGACCCGGCCGCCCTGGACGCGGCGATGGCGGGTCGGGAGGCGGTGGTCCACCTGGCCGCCCTGCCCAGCGTGCCCCGCTCGCTACGCGACCCGCTGGCCTCCCACCACGCGAACGCCACCGGCACGTTGATGGTGCTGGAGGCGGCCCGCCGGCACGACGTGGGACACGTGCTCGTCGCCTCCTCCTCGTCGGTGTACGGCATGAACCCGGCGTTGCCCAAGGCGGAGCAGACCTGGACCCGCCCGATGAGCCCCTACGCGGCCAGCAAGCTCGCCACCGAGGCGTACGCCCTGGCGCACCAGGCGTCGTTCGGGCTGCCCACCCTGGCCTTCCGGTTCTTCAACGTCTACGGCCCCGGGCAGCGGCACGACCACGCGTACGCGGCCGTCATTCCCCGGTTCACCCACGCCGCCCTGCGCGGCGAACCAGTCGTGGTGCACGGCGACGGCACCCAGTCCCGTGACTTCACCTACGTCGGTACGGTCTGCGACGTCATCCTCGACGCGCTGCGCCGCCGGGTGCACCACCCGCATCCGGTCAACCTCGCCTTCGGGGCGCGGGCCAGCCTGCTCCAGGTGCTCGACGAGTTGGAGGAGCTGCTCGGACGGCCGATCGCCCGGGAGCACGCGCCGCCGCGTACCGGCGACGTCCCCCACTCGCTGGCGGACGACAGCACCCTGCGGCAACTGTTCCCGGACGTCACGCCGGTCCCCCGGGCGCAGGGGTTGCGGGCGACCGGCGCGTGGCTGGCCGCGCGGCTGGGGGTCGCCCCCGCCCCCCTCCGGTGACCCGGGCCGTGGGCCGGCCCGCCGCCGAGGCGGTCGCCGCCGGACCGCCGGCTCCCGCGCCGACGCCGGCCCCCGCGCCGACGCCGGCTGCGGCGCTGACCGGCACGGCGGTCGTCGCCCCGGTGGCGACGTCCGGCCCACCGTCGGGGCCCGGTCGCGACCGCGCCGTCACAGTGGGCATCGCCACCGCGATGGTGGCCAAGGGGATCGGCCTGGCCGCTCCGCTGGTCATCACGCCCGCCTGCTTCCGGTATCTCGGCGACCAGCGGTACGGCCTCTGGATGGCGATCACCGCGCTCACCGGGATGGCCTGGTTCGCCGATCTGGGGCTGGGCAACGGGCTGCTCACCCGGCTCGGTCAGCTGGCCGACGACCCCCGGCAACAGGCCCGGGAGATCTCCGGGGCCTTCGCCACCCTCGGTGTGGTCGCGGTGCTGCTGCTGGCGACACTCGCGGTGGTCACCCCGGTGGTCCCCTGGGTGGACCTGTTCGCCGTCCGCGACCCGGCCGTCGCCGCGCAGACCACCACCATGGTGCTGATCTGCTTCGGCGCGTTCGCGGTCAACATCCCGCTGTCGGTGATCCAGCGGATCCAGTACGCCCGCGGCCAGATGGTGCAGAGCAACGCCTGGCAGTCGGCCGGGGCCCTGGCCGCCCTGGCCGTCGTGCTGGTCGCCATCGCCGCCGACTGGGGACCGCTGGTGGTCGTCGGCGGCGCGGTGCTGGCCGTGCCGGTGACGAACCTGCTCAACACGGTCACCTACTTCTGGTCCGCCGACCCCGCCAGCCGGCCGGGACCCCGGCTCGTGCACCGGGCCACCGTCGTCGGCCTGCTCCGGCTGGGTCTGCAGTTCTTCGCGCTCACCACGATGTCGTCGATCGCGCTCAACGTGGACAACCCCCTGGTCGCGAACGTCCTGGGGCTGACGGTGGCGGCGCACTACGCGGTCGTCGGAAAGCTGTTCGGGGTCCTGTGGATCTTCGTCGGGCTAGTGGGCATGACGGTCTGGCCGGTCAACGGCGCCGCCCTGGCGCGCGGCGAGGTGGCCTGGGTACGCCGCAACACCCGTCGCATGATGGTGCTCTACGGCGTGATCGTCGGGGCAGTCGGGCTGCTGCTGGTCGGCTACGGCCACCGGCTGATCGAACTCTGGGTCGGCCAGGTCGACCGGTCGACGATCCGGCTCCCCGTCCTCGTCGGGCTGGCCGGCTGGTCCCTGCTGGTCGCGGTCACCTCCCCGCTGATCTTGGTGCAGAACAGCATCGGGCTGCTCCGGCCGCAGTTCGTCGGCTGGGCGTCGTTCCTGGTGCTGGCGACCGGGCTCAAGGTCTGGGGACTGCGACAGTTCGGCCTGGCCGGGCTGCCCGCGGCAGCCTGCGCCGGGTACCTGCTCACCATGGTTCCGGCGGCGCTGGTGGGATACCGGCGGGCCCTCGCCCGGTGCGGACCGTCGTGACCGGCCGGGTCCGGGTGCTGCGGGTCGTGGGTGAGCTGAACTTCGGCGGCACCGAGATGCGTACGGCCGAACTGCTGCCCCGGCTCGCCGCCGCCGGCACCGAGCTGCACCTGGTGACCCTCAGCGACACGGTGGGGCCCGGACCCCTGGCCGACATGGTCACCCGGCACGGCGGCACCGTCACGGCGATCCCGCTCGACCTGCGCTTCCCCGCCCGGTTCCTGCGCCTGGTCGGGAGGCTGCGCCCGGACGTGGTGCACGCGGACTGCGCCAACTTCTCCGGGGTGCCGCTCGCGCTCGGCGCGCTGCGGGGCGTACCCGGACGGGTCGCGCACTTCCGGGGGGACGACAACCGGCCGCGTACCCTGCGCCGCCGGGTCTACCGGTGGATCTGTGGTCGGCTGCTGGGCAGCTGCGCCACCGACATCCTGGGTGTCTCACCCAGTTCGCTGACGTTCGGCTACCACCCGGGTTGGCGTGCCGACCCCCGCTGCCGGGTGGTGCTCAACGGGCTCGACCTCGACCGGCTCCGCCGCCCCAGCCCCGACGACCTGCGGGCCCTGATCGGCGCGGGGCCGGCCGACCTGGTCTGCGTGACCGTGGGCCGGGCCTCGCCCGAGAAACGCCGCTGGCTGTTGCCGCCGATCCTGGTCGCGCTGCGGGAACTGGGCGTGTCCGCGCACGCGGTGCTCGTCGGGCCGGGTGACCCGGCCGACGACGACCGGGTCCGGGCGGCGGCGCACGCCGTCGGGCTCGGCGACCGGGTGCACCTGCTGGGCCCCCGCGACGACGTCGGCGGGCTGCTGCGGCAGGCCGACGTCGTCGTCCACCCGTCCTGCCTGGAGGGGTTGCCCGGGGGAGTGCTGGAACCCGTTGCGGTGGGCGTGGGCACGGTCGCCGCCGACCTGCCGGGCGTGCGCTTCATCGGCGACCGGCTACCCGGGGTGAGCATCGTCGGTGTCGACGCCCCGCCGCACGTGTGGGCGCGGGCGGTGGGCCGGGCGGCGGCGTACACCGCGTCGACCGCCCCGGCGGTGGCCGCCGACCGGTTCGAGCACAGCGTCTTCGCCATCGACACGGCGGCCAGCATCCACCTGGAGATCTACCGACGGTGGGCCTCGGCCCACCCCGGGCGGGACCGGGTGCCACGAGAGAGCAGCCGACCCCCGGTCGGCTCGGGACGGTGAGAGAGATGACCGATCAGAGCATGCTCGTCGGCCGGGAGCCACGGCCGGCCGGCGGATCGACTGCACGGGCCGACCAGCCCCGCCCGCTGCTCGTCGGCGCCTACGCCTTTCCGCACGGGGACGCCACCTCGAACCGCCTGCTGCAACTCGCCCGGTCCGCCGCCCCCGAGGGCAGCCGCACGCTCGTCGTCAACGACTGGCCCTGCGAGCTGGCCTTCCCGGCCCGACCACCCGAGGCGGCCGGCGTCGACCTGGTCACCCTGCGCGTGCGTGGCCGGCACCGGCTCACCCGGCTGCCGGCCCGGCTGGCCCGCCCGGTCCGGGTGCTGCGGGCCGCCCGCCGGCAGGGGGTACGCCGTGGCGACGTGAACGTGGTGCTGCTCCCGATGGCGTTGATGACCCTCGGCAACTGGACGGTGCTGCGTCTGGTGCTGCGCTGCCCGATCGTGGTCGACGCCAGCGAGCGGCACGACCGGCGGCAGTTCCGGCACGGCTGGCTGACCCCGTACTTCGTCCGGCACCGCTGGTCGACGTTCCTGGCCACCCGGCTCGTCGGCCGGGCCACGGCGGTGTCCACCACGTTGGCCGGATACCTCGCGGCGCACGGGCTGGCGGTGCTGGTGGTGCCGCCGCAGGTGGACTGCGACGACTTCCCGACCGGCCGGCCGCCCGCCCTCTCCACCGGCCTGCGGCTGCTCTACGCCGGCACCCCCGCCCGCAAGGACATGCTGGACGTGATCCTGCGCGGCATCGGCCGACTCACGCCGGAACAGCAGCGACGGGTCAGCCTCACCATCGCCGGGGTCACCCGGGAGGCTGCCGCCGCCCACTCCGACCTGGACGTCTCGGTCCTCGACGGGCTCCACGCCGAGGTGCGGTTCCTGGGTCGGGTGCCCCGCGCCACCGTGCTGACGCTGCTCGCGGAGTCGCACTTCTCGATGCTGGTCCGCCCCACCGGGGGATACGCCGCCAACGGCTTCCCGTCCAAGGTGCCGGAGAGTCTCGCCGCCGGCTGCCCGGTGCTGCTCAACCACACCAGCGACCTGGCCACCTACGTGCACGACGGTGTCGAGGGGCTGGTGCTCGCCGGCAACGGGCCGGACGACGTGCGGTGGGCGGTCGAGCGTGCGTTGCGGCTGACCGACGACGACTGGACGGCGATGAGCCGGGCCGCCCGGTCGAGGGCCCGTGAGTCGTTCGACCACCGGGCCTGGCGGGACCGGGTCAGCGCCTTCCTGGCGGCCGACGACCGGAGCTGACCCGGGCGTTCCGACGAGGCGGTGGGCGTCCCGACCGGACGCCCACCGTCGTGCGATCCCAGGCCCGGTACCGAAGCCGGGTCTCAGTTTCTCCGCCGTCGGGTGATCGTTGCGCAGCGCCGTCGGGTGAGCTCAGTGCAGCACCGTCGGGTGAGGTGAGCTCAGCGCAGCGCCGTCGGGTGAGGTGAGCTCGGGGCAGCGCCGTCAGGTCGACGTCAGCGCAGCACCGGCACCGGCACCGGCCGGCGCGGCACGGCGTCCACCGGGGCGTGGACCTGGTGCGGGTGTGCCGGCGCGGGGGAGGGCTCGACGCCGTCGTCCGCGTCGGCCCGGCGGTCGGGCAGGTGCCGCAGCACACCGGCGGCCACCAGCCAGAACACGTACGGGTAGGTCTGCCCGGTGCCGAAGATGGCCGACTCGGTGATCTGGATCAGCACCCCGGTGACGACGAGCCAGACCAGACCCGAGTCGGCCCGGCGCACCGGTGCCCGCAGCGCGACCCGCCCGACGGCCAGCAGCAGCAGCGCCAGCGGCGCCACGGCGGCGAGCCCCAGCTCCAGCAGCAGTTGCAGGTAGCTGTTGTGCACCACGCTCACCCCGGTCCCGAAGGACTCGTCGAGGCTGGCGAGGGCGAACAGGTGGTTGCGGGACGCGTACCCGAAGCCCAGGGTGGGGCGGTTCTGCCACCACAGGTCGACAGTCGCCTGCCACATCTCGGTGCGGCCGTTGGACAGGTCGCCGCCGGTGGGGTCGGTGAAGCGCAGCACGAGCTGCCGCATCCAGGGGCCGGCGAACAGGATCGGCAGCAGGTTGAACAGGTACGCCACCAACAGCCCGGCGGCCAGCCCGGCGGCGATGCGGACCATCCGGCCCAGCCCGTGCCGCAGCACGACCCAGAGGGCGCCGACGAGCACGGCGATCAGCCCGGTGCGGGACTGGGAGAGCAGCAGACAGGCGACGGCCGGCACCATGCCGAGCAGTTCCGCCCGTCGCCGGGACGCCCGGTAGACCGCCCAGCCCAGCGGGGTGGTCAGGGCACAGACGATGCTGAGCATGTTGGGGTTGTTGTAGAGGCCCTCGAAGCGGTCGGTCTGCGACAGCGCGGCGACGAGGGTGCCGTCGGCGAGCCCGAGGCCGAGGCTGAGCAGGGCGGAACCGCTGAGGACCAGGTAGACCACGCGCAGGTCGGCCAGCATGACCGCCCGGTCCGCCCACCGGCAGCGGATCAGGACGTGCACCAGCGCGGCCAGCAAGAGCAGCGCCACGCCGCGTTGGAGAGTCTCCAGCGGCACCACCGACCAGGTGAAGCTCAGCGTGGCGAGTCCCGCCATCGCCCAGAGCGCGCCGATGAGCAGGCGGGTCCACCGATCGAGCCGGGCCACCGTGCGTCCCGGGGTGCGCAGCGCCCAGACGATCAGGGCGGCGACCGCCGCGTACCGGGGATAGAAGCTGGCCTCCACCAGGGACGGCAGCTTGGACGAGGCGCAGACCAGGAGCACCATGGTCAGGCCCAGCAGCCACCGCCAGCCGTCCATCTGCCGCGCGAGGGCGAACAGCGCGAGCAGCAGCAGAGCCACCGCCCCGACCGCCACCATCGGGACGTTGACGCTGGCGACGGTGGTGACCACCGCGACGACGAACGCCCCGACGATCAGGCACAGTTGACCGACTCGGTTCCCCACGTGATGTCCTTTGACTCCAGCAGGCCGGCGGTGCCGGCGGTGGTCGTTTGGTCCGTCAGCGTGGGACGCCCGCCAGGCCCGGCCGGGCCCGGTCGAGCGCCCAGCGGGACCGGGCGGCGTGCATCGCCGCGATCATGTCCGGCCAGCTCGGCGGACGGTAGCCGGTGACCTGGGCGAGGGCGTCCGCGCACATCGACCGGTCGCAGACGAACTCGTCGTCCGGCACCAGTTCGCCGGGCCATCCGTACACCTCGGCGACCAGGCGAAGCAGGTCGTACTTGGCGATCGGTGCGGCGGCGACGTGGTAGAGGCCGGTCAGCTCCGCCCGGGGCAGGACCACGGTGCGCAGCAGCCGGGCGAACTCCACGGTCGTCACCCCGCTGTAGATGGCCCGGGTGAAACCGTGTACCTGGCTGCGTCGGGAGAGGAACCAGTCGACCAGGGAACGGTTCGTGCCCAGCTCGTGCCCGACGATCGAGGTACGCAGGGTGAGGGCCGACGCTCCCGACGCCTCGCCCAGCAGTTTGGACCGGCCGTAGAGGTCGGGCGGGTCGGGTAGGTCGTCCTCACGGTAGCCGCCCCGGCGGCCGGAGAAGACGCAGTCGGTGCTGACGTGCACGAGCCGGCTGCCGACCTGCGCGCAGGCGTCGGCCAGCAGGTGGGGCAGGAGAGCGTTGAGGGTGACCGTGGGCACCGCGTCCTGCACGTCCGGTCGCTGCTTGATGACGCCGACGCAGTTGACGACGACGTCCGGTCGCAGCTCGTCCACGAGCCGCCGGACGTCGTCGAACCGGGTCACGTCCACGGCCGCGACGATGCGGGCGAGCAGGTGCGCGGGGAACCACCCCGCCCGGTCGTCGATGGTGCGGGCGAGGCCGTGGACGTCGAGATCCGGGTCGTCGGCGAGTTCGCGCAGCACGGCGTGGCCGAGCATGCCGGTGACGCCGACGACGAGGACCCGACGGGCCGGGCGGTCGGCCTGGTGGTCGCTGCGCCGCCGGGGCACCCGGTCGGGCCGACCGGTGTCGGCGGCCGCGCTCATGTCGTCACCACGGCCGCTGCGTGGGCCTGCACCTGCGCGCGCACCTCGGGCAACGTCATCAACAACGACTCGATCTCCGGTACGGACAGCCGGCGGGCGTTGTGCGAGTGGAAGTCGGCCAGGCCACCGTGCTCGACGTCACCCTCCTCGAAATAGAGGGAGTAGTTGAGGTCGCGGCTGTCCACCGGCACCCGGAGGAAGTCGCCGAGGTCCTCGGCGAACGCGAGTTCCTCCCGGCTGGCCAGGGTCTCGTAGAGCTTCTCCCCGTGCCGGATGCCGAGCACGGTGAACTTCGCCGGCACCCCGAACAGGTTGCACAGGGCGGTGGCGAGGTCGCCGATGGTGCAGGCGTCGGCCTTGCGGATGAAGACGTCCCCCGGCTGGCCGAAGGTGAACGCGTGCTCCACCAGATCGACCGACTCGGGCAACGACATCAGGAAACGGGTCATCGTCGGGTCGGTGACCGTCGGCAGGCCGCCGCGCAGGATCTGGTCGATGAACAGCGGAATCACCGATCCGCGCGAGTACATGACATTGCCGTACCGCACGCAGCAGACCCGGGTCCGGGCCGCCGCGTTGTTGCGGGAGTGGGCCTGGGCGACCTTCTCCATCAGCGCCTTGGTCATGCCCATCGCGTTGACCGGATAGACGGCCTTGTCGGTGCTCAACAGGACCAGTGTCTCCACACCGACCCGCTCACAGGCGTCCACCACGTTGGCGCTGCCGAGCACGTTGGTGCGGACCGCCTCGAGGGGGAAGAACTCGCAGGAGGGCACCTGCTTGAGAGCTGCGGCGTGGAAGACGAACTCCATCCCCCGGGCGGCCTTGAGCACACTGTCGTAGTCGCGGACGTCGCCGACGTAGTAGCGCACCCGGTCGTTGCCGAGGCGGTGCCGCATCGCGTCCTGTTTCGACTCGTCCCGGCTGAGCACCCGCACCTCGGCGGCGCCGGCGTCGAGCAGTCGGGAGACCATTGTCTGGCCGAACGACCCCGTGCCCCCGGTGATCAGGAAACGCCTGTCCGAAAGCGAGGGAAGCATATCTCCTCCTGCCTGTTTCCCGGCGGACCATCCTCGGGAATCGCGATCTCGTCAAAGGTGACCATACTGTTGCAATAACGAGACCGGGCGGGCTTCCGGTAAAGGGAGGAACAATCATGTTTCACCTTTACCGGGGATGCTGCGCACTCCATTGTCGACCTGTCCGGGGTGGCGAATGTGAAAGCGCGGATCGTCCTTCGTAAAGGTGGTAGGTGTGTTTCATGCCCAAAGTTGCTGTCCACACGGCACCGCCGCGAGCCGGGGCCGACGGGCGGGGAACCACCCCGACACCCCGGCGGCCGTACGACCGCTGGAAGCGGTTGTTCGACGTGCTCGGCGCGCTCGTCGTGCTGACCGTCGGCGCACCCCTGCTGGCCCTCGTCGCCCTGGTGGTGCTCGTGACGCACGGGCGGCCGGTGCTGTTCCGGCACACCCGGCCCGGCCTGCACGGCGAACTGTTCGACGTGGTGAAGTTCCGCACCATGCTCCACCCCGACCCGGACCGGGGGCTGGTGACCGACGCCCAACGCCTCACCCGGGTGGGTCGTTGGCTGCGGGCGAGCAGCCTCGACGAGTTGCCCGAGTTCTGGAACGTGCTGCGCGGCGAGATGAGTGTGGTCGGTCCCCGTCCACACCTGGTGCGCTACCTCGACCTCTACAACGCCGAGCAGGCCCGCCGGCACGAGGTGCGGCCCGGCATCACCGGGCTCGCCCAGGTGCGCGGGCGCAACGCCCTGAGCTGGGAGGCGAAGTTCGGCTACGACGTCGAGTACGTCGACCGACGCTCCTTCCTGCTGGACCTGAAGATCCTGCTGACCACCGTCCGGGTGGTGCTCACCCGGGAAGGTATCTCGGCTCCCGGTGCCGCCACCTGGCACGAGTTCACCGGCAACGCCCCTGCGCCCGCGTCGGCACCGGCCGACGCCCGGACGGACGCGTCGTCGCCGGCCTACGTCCGGCCGGTCGACGGCCCGAGGCCCGTGTCGTCGCCGGTCGACGACCGGGACGCCGCGTACCGCCGATGAGCCGGGTGCTGCTGCTGGGCGCGGGTGGTTTCCTGGGCCGGCACATCGGTGCCGCACTGGCCGGGCACACCGACCTGCGGTCGCCCACCCGGGCACAGTGCGACCTTGTCCGGATGGACCTACCGGAGCTGACCGGGCTGGTCGCCCGGGAACGACCGGACGTGGTGGTGAGCGCGGCCGGCCGGATCGTCGGTTCCGGGCTCGACTTCGTGCGGGCGCACGTCGTGACCACGGCGAAACTGGTCGAGGCGGTGGCCGTCGCCGCCCCCCGGGCCCGGCTGGTCCGGATCGGCTCGGCCGCCGAGTACGGCGTCGTGCCGCACGGCCTCGCCGTCGCGGAGGACCACCCTGCCGCCCCCGTGAGCGAGTACGGGCTCAGCCACCTGGCCGCGACCCGCCTGGCCGAGCTGGCAGGCGACACCGGCCGCCTCGACACGATCGTGCTGCGGGTCTTCAACCCGGTCGGACCGGGGATGCCGGCGGGAAACATGCTGGCCCGGGTGACCGCGATGGTCCGCGCGGCGGCGGCCGACGGGGCGGGTGACCTCGCTCTGGGGCTGCACGACACCTACCGGGATCTCGTCGACGTGCGGGACGTGGCGGCGGCGGTGCTGGCCGCGACGCGGTGCGCCGCGCCCACGCAGCGGGTCGTCAACGTGGGCAGCGGACGTGCGGTCGCGACGCGCGACGTCGTGCGGCTGCTGGCCGACGTGGCCGGTTTCCCCGGGGAGATCCGGTCGGGCGGCTTCCCGCCCGACGCCACCCGCTCGGCCGCGGTGCCGTGGATGTGCGCCGACCTGGACCGCGCCCGCCGGGTGCTCGGCTGGACCCCGGTCCACGACCTGACCGAATCACTGCGCGCCCTGTGGGCGGCTGACGGCGTGCGGCCGACCGGCCCGGTGGCTGACGGCGTGCGACCGACCGGCCCGGTGGCTGACGGCGTGCGACCGACCCGCCCGGTGGCCGGCGTGGCGGCGGGGTGAGAACGATGCGGATCGGCCTGCTCACCCAGTGGTTCGACCCGGAACCGGGCCCGGCGGCCCTGCCCGGGATGCTCGCCCGCGCTCTCGCCGACCGGGGACACGAGGTCCAGGTGCTGACCGGTTTCCCGAACTACCCGAGCGGCCGGCTGGCCCCCGGCTACCGGCTGGCCCGCCGGGTCGACGAGACCGACGGCCCGGCCCGGGTCCGCCGGGTCGCCCTCTATCCCAGCCACGACCGTTCCGCGCCACGTCGGTTGGCCAACTACGGGTCCTTCGCCGTCTCCGCGCTGGTCTCCGGCACCCCGGTGCTGCGGGGTCTGGATGCCCTCTGGGTCGGCAACTCGCCGATCAGCGTCGCCCTGCCGATGTGGTTCACCCGCTACGTGCACCGGGTGCCGGTGCTGCTGCACGTGCTGGACCTGTGGCCCGACAGTGTGCTGGCCAGCGGCTTCCTCGGCACCGGTCGGGTGTCACGGACCGTCGAGCGGGGGATGGCCGCCTGGTGCGGTGCGATGTACCGCAGCGCCGCCCGGGTCGCCCACGTCTCCCCGGGCGCCGCCGAGCTGCTCGCCGGCCGGGGGGTGCCCCGGGAGAAGCTGGTGCACATCCCGATGTGGGCGGACGAGACCCTGGGCGTCCGCGCCACCGACCTGCGCGCCGACCTCGGACTCCAACCCGACCAGGTGGTGCTGGTGTACGCGGGCGCGCTCGGCGAGGCGCAGGGGCTCGACTCGCTGATCGACGCCTGCGCCCGCACCGGCGACCCCCGCCTGGTCTGCCTGATCGCCGGTTCCGGCACCACCGAGGAGCGGCTGCGTCGGCGGGCCGAGGCGGTGGGGGCGGCGAACGTCCGCTTCCTCGGGCAGCTGCCCCGGGACCGGATGCCCGCGTTGATGGCCACCGGTGACGTCCACTACGTGAGCCTGCGGCCCGGTGGCATGTCCGCGTACACGATGCCGAGCAAGGTGCAGTCGACCCTCGCCGCCGGGCGGGCGCTGCTGGTCGCTGCGGAAGGCGACGCCGCCGCGGTGGCCCGGGACAGCGGCGCGGGCATCACCGCCCGCCCCGGTGACCCCGACTCGATCGCCGACGCCCTGCGGGAGGTCTGCGACCTGGGCCGGGAGAAACTGGACCTGCTCGGGCAGGCCGGCCGGGCGCACTACGACCGGATGTTCTCCGTCGCGACGGGTGCCGACCGGGTCGAGCGGACCCTGCACGAGATGGTGGCCGCCGGGCCGGTCAGGGCCAGTCGTCGCCGGCGGCCAGCCGACGGGTGAGCAGGTCGGCCAGCGGGACCGACTCACCGTCGCGTCCGCCCCGGCCGACGACCAGGGGCGGCCGGGCCGGTGGCACGTCCACGCCGAACAGTCTGGCGCGTACGCCCGGCGGCACGGTGAGCAGGAAGAACCGGCCGTCGACGGCGACCGCGCGCAGGCCGGCCCGGTCGACGTACCAGCCGGTCAGGCCGGTCCGGTAGCGGCCCCGTCCGTCGTAGCCCTGAGCCACCAGCCGGGCGGTCCGCAGCCCCCGCCGGGTCGCCTCGGCCGTGAACCGGGCGACCAGTGCCTCGGCCTGCGCGTGCTCACCGTCGCGTTGGCGGGCGTCGGCCGCCGCGTGCGCCCGCGCCGCCCGCTGCTGCTGCTCCCGCCACCCCGTACCGCCGTCACCACCCATGCCGCGACGGTACGCCCACCCCCTCGACCGCTCAGGCCAGGCCCGCCCGGCGCAACGCTTCGGCCATCGCGTCGTTGGCGGGTGCCGGTGCGGAGCCGCCCCGGCCCTGCCGTTGCTGCGACCCGCCCCGGGACCCGCCCCGTTGCTCCCGCTGGCCGCCGGACCCGCCTGTCCCGCTGGACCTGCCCGCGCCGCCTGCCCCGCCGGACCTGCCCGCGCCGCCGGACCCGCCCGCGCCGCTACGCCGGCCGCCCGGCGCGTCACCGCGCCCGCCCTGGAGGGCACCGCGTTCGCGACGCTGCCCGTCGGCCGCCGGCCGGTCACCGCCGGTCGGCACCTCGTCGTCCAACCGCAGCGTCAACGAGATCCGCTTGCGCGGCACGTCCACGTCGAGCACCTTGACCCGCACCACGTCACCGGACTTCACCACGTCGCGCGGGTCCTTGACGAAGGTGTGCGACATCGCCGAGACGTGCACCAGGCCGTCCTGGTGCACGCCCACGTCGACGAACGCGCCGAACGCGGCCACGTTGGTGACCACACCCTCCAGCAGCATCCCGGGGGTCAGGTCGCCGATCTTTTCCACCCCCTCGACGAAGGTGGCGGTGCGGAACTCCGGTCGCGGGTCCCGGCCGGGCTTCTCCAGCTCGGCGAGGATGTCGGTGACGGTGGGCAGGCCGAAGGTGTCGTCGACGAAGTCGGTGGCCCGCAGCCCGCGCAGGATGGCCGACTTGCCGATCAGCGAGCGCAGGTCCTGCCCGGTGCTGGCCAGGATGCGGCGCACCACCGGGTACGCCTCCGGGTGCACGCTGGACGAGTCGAGCGGGTCGGTGCCGCCGGGGATGCGCAGGAAGCCGGCGCACTGCTCGAAGGCCTTCGGGCCGAGCCGGGCCACCTTCTTCAGCTCGGCACGGGTGCGGAACGGCCCGTTGGCGTCCCGGTGCAGCACGATGTTCTCCGCCAGACCCGCGCCGATGCCGGAGACCCGGGTCAGCAGGGGAGCGGAGGCGGTGTTGACGTCCACCCCGACGCCGTTGACGCAGTCCTCCACCACCGCGTCCAGCGAGCGGGACAGCTTCACCTCGGACAGGTCGTGCTGGTACTGGCCGACGCCGATCGAGCGCGGGTCGATCTTGACCAGTTCGGCCAGCGGGTCCTGGAGCCGCCGGGCGATGGAGACCGCGCCACGCAGCGACACGTCCAGGGTGGGCAGCTCCTGTGAGGCGTACGCGGAGGCCGAGTAGACCGACGCGCCGGCCTCGGAGACCATCACCCTGGTCAGGCCGAGCTGCGGATACCGCGTGATCAGGTCGGCGGCGAGCTTGTCGGTCTCCCGGCTGGCGGTGCCGTTGCCGATCGCGACCAGCTCCACCTGGTGCGCCCCGGCCAGCTTCGCCAGCGTCTCGATCGAGGCGTCCCACTGCCGACGCGGCTCGTGCGGATAGATCGTGTCGGTGGCGACCACCTTGCCGGTGGCGTCCACCACCGCCACCTTCACCCCGGTGCGCAGGCCCGGGTCGAGACCCATGGTGGCCCGGCTACCGGCGGGGGCGGCGAGCAGCAGGTCGCGCAGGTTGGTGGCGAAGACCCGGACGGCCTCCTCCTCGGCCGCCTGCCACAGCCGGGTGCGCAGGTCGGCCCCGAGGTGGATCAGGATCCGGGTACGCCACGCCCAGCGCACCGTGTCGGCCAGCCACCGGTCGGCGGGCCGCCCCGCGTCGGTGACACCGAACCGGCCGGCGATGGCCGCCTCGTAGCGGGTCGGGCCGGTCGGCGGGGCGTCCGGGTCCTCCTCGGCGTCGGGGGCCATGGTGAGGTCGAGCACGCCCTCCTTCTCGCCCCGGAACATCGCCAGGATGCGGTGCGAGGGCAGCTTCGGGTACGGCTCGGCGAAGTCGAAGTAGTCGGCGAACTTCGCGCCGGCGGCCTGCTGCCCGTCGCGTACCCGGGAGACCAGCCGGCCCCGCGACCACATCTGCTCACGCAGGGTGCCGATCAGGTCGGCGTCCTCGGCGAACCGCTCGATGAGGATGGCCCGCGCCCCGTCCAACGCAGCGGCGACGTCGGCCACCCCACGCCCGGCGTCGACGAACCCGGCGGCCGTCTCCTTCGGGTCCCGGGTGGGGTCGCCGAGCAGCGTGTCGGCCAGCGGCTCCAGCCCGGCCTCCCGGGCGATCTGCGCCCGGGTCCGCCGCTTCGGCTTGTAGGGCAGGTAGATGTCCTCCAGGCGGGACTTGGAGTCGGCCGCCATGATCTGCGCTTCCAGCGCCTCGTCCAGCTTGCCCTGGCTGCGGATCGACTCCAGCACCGCGGCCCGCCGCTCGTCCAGCTCCCGCAGGTAGCGCAGCCGCTCCTCCAGGGTGCGCAGCTGGGCGTCGTCGAGCAGGCCGGTGGCCTCCTTGCGGTAGCGGGCGATGAACGGCACGGTCGCGCCGCCGTCGAGCAGCTCCACGGCCGCCCGCACCTGGCGCTCGGCGACGCCGAGCTCGTCGGCGATCCGCTGATGGACTGACTGGGTCACGATGTTGATCCGCCTTCGTTTCGGGTTCCCTGCTGCATTCTGCCGCCCACCCCCGACGCCGTGCGCCACCCCCGCCGCCCACCCCGTCGCCGGGCCGGCCGCACTGCCGTCGCAGCCCCACCGTTCCCGGCCCCCGGGCCGGCCTGCCGCGCCCTGGTGGCCCGTCGCCCTGGTGGCCCGTCGCCCTGGTGGCCCGTCGGCCCGGGAACCCGTCGCGTGCCGCCGTGCCGGTCGGCCCGCTGCGCTAGCGTGGCGATCATGGAGCAACCTGCGGATCCGCGTGCCCGTCGCCTCTTCGGCGGCAGTGCCCGAGCCCTCGGTGACCTCGCCGCGAGCCCGTTCCGGGCCGACCGGGACCGGATCGTGGCCTCGCCCTTCTTCGCCCGCCTCGGTGGGGTGACCCAGGTGATCAGCCCGGTCGGCTCCGGACTGCTGGTGCACAACCGGCTCACCCACAGTCTCAAGGTGGCGCAGGTGGCCCGGGCGATCGCGGAGCGGTTGACCGCCGACCCGACCCAGCGGGACCTGCTGGAGAAACTGGGTGGCTGCGACCCGGACGTGGTGGAGGCCGCCGCCCTCGCCCACGACCTCGGTCACCCGCCGTTCGGGCACCTGGGGGAGCGGGTGCTGGACCGGTTGGCCCGGCAGCGGCTCGGGCTGGCCGACGGATTCGAGGGCAACGCCCAGTCGTACCGGATCGTCACCAGCACCGAGATCCGGGGGGCCGCCACCACCGGTCTCGACCTGACCGCCGCCGTGCGGGCGGCGATGCTGAAATACCCGTGGACCCGGCTGGACCACCCCGACCCGCACCCCCGGCACCTGCGTCCCGCCCCCCGAGGCGCCGCCGCCCCACCGGACGACCCGGACAGCGGCTCGGCGAAGTTCGGCGCGTACGGCACGGAACTGGCCGACCTGCGGCAGGCCCGCGCCCCGTTCACCGGGCGGATCGCGCAGTGGCAGCAGACCGTCGAGGCGTCGGTGATGGACACCGCCGACGACATCGCGTACGCCATCCACGACGTGGAGGACTTCTACCGGGTGGGGGTGCTCCAGCAGGGCACCGTCGCCGCCGAGCTGATGGCCTGGCAGCGGGAGGGCGGGCACCTGCGCGCGGTCACCGACCCGGCGTTGGCCGGTGCCGCCCGCCGGCCCGGCACGGCGATCGAGGCGCTGCGTCGGCAACTGCACCGCAAGGACGCCTGGATCGCCGACGACGACGCATTCGCCGCCGCCGTCGAGCACGTCCGCGAGGAACTGGTGGACGGGCTGCTGGCGTTGCCCTTCGACGGGTCGATCGAGGCGGAACAGTACGTGGCCCGGTTCTCCGCCCGGTGGACCACCCGGCTGGTCGACGCGATCACGGTGACCGCCACCCCGGACGTGCGCTCCGGCCACGTGCAACTGGCCCCGGCGCAGTGGCACGAGGTGCAGGTGCTCAAGTTCGTCCACCACCGCTTCGTGCTGGCCCGCCCCGACCTGGCCCTGCACCAGCGGGGCCAGGCCCGCCTGCTGGACACCCTGGTCGACGCGCTCTGGCAGTGGCTGCTCGACCCCGAGGAGGAGTCCCGGCTGCCCCGCCGGCTGCCCGACCTGGTCGAGCTGGCCGAGGCGGAGCTGCACCCGCGTACCCCCGACCGGATCGGCCGGGCCCGCGGCCGGGCCATCGTCGACTTCGTCGCCCAACTCACCGACGGTCAGGCCGTGGCGATGCTGGACGTCCTGTCGGGTCGCTCCGGGGCGCTGTGGACCGACGCCTTCGTGCTCTGAGCGGCGGGCGGTGGGCGCGCGGTCAGGCGATCGTCTGCCACCAGCCGTCGACCGGCGGCGGGTCGGCCACCACCACCCGCTCGCCGGGCCGGGGCACCGCCAGCCGCACGCCGTGCGCCTTGGCCTCGGCCCAGAGCCGGTCCACCGGCTCGGACCAGTCGTGCAGGGCCAGGTTGAAGGTGGCCCAGTGCACCGGGACGAGCAGGTCGCCGCGCAGGTCGAGGTGGGCGGCGACGGCCTCCTCGGGGAACATGTGGATGCCCGGCCAGGCCCGGTCGTACGCGCCGATCTGCATCAGCGTCACGTCGAACGGCCCGTGCTCCGCGCCGATCTCGGCGTACCCGTCGAAGTAGCCCGAGTCGCCGGTGTAGAAGACCTTCCGGTGCGCCCCGGCGACCACCCACGAACTCCACAGCGTGCCGTCACGCCGCAGCCCCCGGCCGGAGAAGTGCTGGGCGGCGGTCGCGGTGATCTCCAGGCCGCCGACCCGGTGCCCCTGCGACCAGTCCAGCTCGACGATCCGGTCCTCCGGCACCCCCCACCGGTCGAGGTGCGCGCCGACGCCCAGCGGCACCAGGAACGGCGCCGACTGCCGGCGCACCAGCTCCCGGACGGTTGCCATGTCGAGGTGGTCGTAGTGGTCGTGGGAGATCAGGATCGCGTCGACGGTGGGCACCTCGTCGAGGCGTACCGGGGGCTCGTGCAGCCGCTTCGGCCCCACCGCGGCCGACGGCGAGCAGCGGTCGCTCCACACCGGGTCGATCAGCACCCGGTGCCCCTCGATCTCGACCAGGGTCGAGGCGTGGCCGTACCAGACGATGCCCAGCTCACGGTCGACGTCGGTGGTCGGGGCCGGGGCGGGCCGCACCAGCGGGACCGGGGCGGTGGGGCGGCGACGCTGCTGGCCGAAGAGCAGCTCCCGGAGCAGGTTGCGACCGGGGTCACCGCCGGGCATGGTGCGGGTGGCCACCCGGTTGTGGAAGGTCCCGTCGCGGAACTGCGCCGACCGGGCGGCCCGTTGCGCGCGTGCGCCGGTCAGCCGGCCGCCCAGCGCCGCCGGCACGTCCCGCGCCGTCCAGGCCAGGCCGGCGACCGCCGCCAGCCCCGCCACCTGCCACAGCCGACCGCCGAGCCTCCGCTCGACCGCGCGTTGCGCTGGTTGCCCCATGTGTCGTCCCCCTCGCCGGTGTCCCGCACTACACGGTAGTCACCACCGGCGGCTCCCGCCCACGCCGACCCTCGGACCGCCCCCGCTTCCCCGGGCCGGTCGGTGGGGGACGGGGCCGGGGGCGGCCCGGACGCCGGGCCGTGGGAGGTCCGGGTGGCGGGACGGACGGCAGGGCCGGTCAGCCGCCGTTGCTGGGTCGTTGCCGGGCCACCCGGTGCCGGGGCGCGTCCGCGGTGCCCCTGAGCTGCGCGGTGGCGTCCAGGAGGAACCGGCCGAGCCGGGCCCGGGCCTGCACCACCGGGTGGGTGGCGCCGAAGTTGTCCCGGTCGGCCTGGCCGTCGGCGAAGAGGACGTAGGTCAGCACGGCCGCCCCGGTGGTGTCGAAGACCACACCGGCCTCGTGCCGGGCGTCGACGAACCAGCCCGCCTTGGTGGCCACCCGGGCCCGCTCCGCCGAGGACATGGTGCGCCGGATGCCGTCGGTGAAGGCGACCGGGGCGCGCAGCAGCTTGAGTACGAGGGCGGTCGACGACGGCGACAGCAGGGTGCCGGCGACCAGGGCGCGCAGCAGCGCGTGCGTCTCCCGGGCGGTGCTGGTGCCCAGATAGAACCGGTGCGGGTCGGACAGCGGCTGCACCTGGGTGTTGGGGAAACCCTTGGCGGCCAGGGTGCGGTTGATCTCGGCGGCCGGGCAGACCAGACCGCACAGCCGCGACGCGGTGTCGTCGGAGACGGTGAGCAGGTTGGCCAGCACGTGCCCGACCGTCACCGAACTGGGGTAGGCGGTGTCCAGGACGAAGATGCCGTCACCGCCGGGCACCACGGTCGAGGCGGCCACCTCGACCCGCTGGTCGAGGGTGAGCAGCCCTCGGTCGATCTTGTCGAGCACTGCGACGGCCACCGCGATCTTGTTGACGCTGTACGCCTCGACCCGCCGGTCGGCGGACTCGGAGACCGCGACCAGCGGGGTGACCCCGTTCTCCAGGCTGAGGTGGACCTGCCAGTTGCCGCCGGTCAGCGACTTCTCCCGCTGGAAGGCCGCAGCGATCCTCGGGGCGACGAGCTCGGGGCTCGCCGCGGGGGCAGCGGACTTGCCGGGGCGGCCGGCGGCCGATGCCGGTGTGCCGACGAGTACCGCTCCGGCCGTGGCGGCCGTGCCGAGACCCAGCGCCGTCCTGCGGTTCACCCTGCTGGTCACGTCTCTCCCGTCGAGCGGTGCCCGGAGCTGTCTCCGGGGCACCACTCTAGGTGGGCGGACCGGCCCGTGGGGGGCTGCTCACCGCCGCCGACGCCGGGCCGCCCCACCCGCCGCGAGTGCCGTCCCGACCGCCAGCGCCGTCCCGGCCGCGACCGCCGCCCCGGCCGCGACCGCCGTCACCGCCCGGCCGGTCGGGGCACCGGCCCGGCGCAGCAGGTCGGACAGCTCCGGCAGCCACCCGCCGCGGACGGCCGCGCCCGCCGGGTCCGGGGAGAAGACGACGCCGTCGTGCGGGGCGACCGGCTGCCCGGTCAGCCCGCCGCGCCGCATCAACGGCCCGACGAGCGCGTCGTAGACGCCCGGCAGGAGGGTGAAGCCACCCCGCATGAGCAGGTTGACCCGGCCCACCGACACCTCCCGGCGGGGCCGGTCGGCCAAGCGCGCGACGGCCCGGGCCACCCGCTGCGGGGTGGTGATCGGCAGCGGTGGCCGGCCGGCCCGCCCCAGGTAGTTCGCCGCCCGTTGGTAGACCGGGGTGTCCACGCTGCCCGGGGTGACCAGGCAGACGTGCACCCCGGGCAGGTCCCGGGCCTCCTGCTGCACCGAACGGACCAGCCCCTGAAGGCCCCACTTGCTGGTCACGTAGCCGCTCATGTAGGGGGCGGTGACGTGCCCGAGGACCGAACCGGTGAGGATCAGGGTGCCCCCGCCGGCCGCCCGGAAGCGGCGCAGCGCCACCCGGACGACGCCGGCCGCGCCGAGCAGGTCGGTGCGGACCACCTGGTCGAAGACCTCCGCCGGGATCTCCTCGAACCGGCCGTACGCCATCACCGCCGCGGTGTGCACCCACACGTCGATCCGACCGAACTCGCGTACCGCCGTGTCGGCCAGGGCGTCGAGCGCGTCGGGGTCGGTCACGTCGGTGGGCACCGTGCGTACCCGGTCCGCGCCGGCCGCACGGCACTCCCGGCGTACCTCGGCCAGGCTGGTGGGGGAGCGGGCGGCGAGGACCAGCCGGTCCCCGCGCCCGGCGAACTCCCGGGCCGCCGCGCGGCCGATGCCGCTGGTGGCCCCGGTGACCACCACCACCCGACTCACGGAGCCAACACGACCTTGACGCAGCCGTCCTCCTTCTTCTGGAACATCTCGTACGCCTTCGGCGCGTCCACCAGCGGCACCCGGTGGGTCCGCAGGTCCTCCACGCCCAGCGGGTCGTCGTCGCCGGACAGCAGCGGCAGGATCTCGTCGGTCCACCGGCGTACGTGGCACTGACCCATCCGCAGTTGGATGCCCCGGTCGAACATCTCCATCAGCGGCATCGGGTCCACCTCGCCGCCGTACACCCCGGAGATCGAGACGGTGCCGCCGCGCCGCACCGCCTTGAGGGCGGCCTTGAGCACGGTCAACCGGTCCACACCGACCTTGTCGATCATCTTCTCGGCCAGCTTGTCCGGCAGCAGCCCGGCGGCGTGCTGGGCCAGCTTGCCGCTGGTGGAGCCGTGCGACTCCATCCCGACCGCGTCGATCACCGCGTCCGGGCCGCGCCCGTCGACCAGGTCGACCAGCGCGCCGGGCACGTCGTCGAGCTGGCTGACGTCGAGCGTCTCGATGCCGTGCCGGCGGGCCATCTCCAGCCGCTCGGGCACCAGGTCCAGCCCGATCACCCGGCCCGCGCCGAGGTGCCGGCCGATCCGGGCGCAGAACTGCCCGACCGGGCCGAGGCCGAACACGGCCAGGGTGCCACCGGGCGGGGTGTCGGCGTACCTCACCGCCTGCCAGGCGGTGGGCAGGATGTCGCTGAGGTACAGGTAGCGCTCGTCGGCCCCGGTCTGCGGGATGACGATCGGGCCGAACTGCGCCTGCGGGACCCGCAGGTACTCGGCCTGCCCACCGGGGACCGAACCGTAGAGGGAGGTGTAGCCGAACAGCGACGCGCCCTTGCCCTCGGCGGTCACCTGGGTCGTCTCGCACTGGGCGAAAAGCTGCCGCTCGCACATCCAGCAGTGCCCGCAGGCGATGTTGAACGGGACGACCACCCGGTCGCCGGGCTTGAGTCGGGTCACCCCGGAGCCGACCTCCTCGACGACGCCCATCGGCTCGTGCCCGAGGATGTCACCGGGCTTCAGGTACGGCCCGAGCACCTCGTACAGGTGCAGGTCGGAGCCGCAGATCGCGGTCGAGGTGATCCGGACGATCGCGTCCGTCGGCTCCTCGATCCGGGGGTCCGGGACCTCGTCCACCCGGACGTCGCGCTTGCCGTGCCAGGTCAGTGCCTTCATCGCTGAGTCCCCTCGCCGTGCCGTCGAGGGGTCTGCTACCCGAGCGGGGACGCTTGAACCGGCCACCGGCCAGCCAAGGTCGGCGGCCCACCGAGCCGTGATCGTCCCCTGCCCCGGCCCCTGCCCTGATCGTCCCCTGCCCCGGCCCCTGCCGTGATCGTCCCCTGCCCCGGCCCCTGCCGTGATCGTCCCCTGCCCCGGCCCCTGCCGTGATCGTCCTGGACCACCGCCGTGATCGTGCTCGGTCCTTGCCCGTGGTCGTCCCCGGTCTCCGTCGTGATCGCGCTCGATCCTGGATGTAGTGGCCTCATGGCGTGCGGAGGCCACTACATCCAGGATCGAGCCCGCAGCCCGCAGCCCGCAGCCCGCAGCCCGCAGCGCGGGGCGTGGGGCCCGGAGCGCGGGGCACGCTGGGTGTGGGGCGTGGGGCGTGGGGCGGAGGCGTGGGGGCGGGACGGAGCGACCGCCGCACCCCTCGGTCGGGGGTGCGGCGGTCGGAGGGTCCGGAGGCGGCCGGTCGGACCGTCGGTGGGGTCAGGAACCGGGGGTGTCGCCGCGCTTGGCGGTGGCGGTGAGGTAGTCCCGGTTGAGCCGGCCGATGGTGTTCAGCGGGATGCCCTTGGGGCAGACCGCGGTGCACTCGCCGGCGTTGGTGCAGCCGCCGAAGCCGGCCTCGTCGTGCGCGTCGACCATGCCGATCACCCGGGTGTAGCGCTCCGGTTGGCCCTGCGGCAGCAGCGACAGCTGGGTGACCTTGGCGGCGGTGAAGAGCATGCCGGAGCCGTTGGGGCAGGCCGCCACACAGGCCCCGCAGCCGATGCAGGCGGCGGATTCGAAAGCCGCGTCGGCGTTGGCCTTGGCCACCGGGGCGGCGTGCGCCTCGGGGGCGCTGCCGGTCGGCGCGGTGATGTAGCCACCGGCCGCGATGATCTTGTCGAAGGCGTTCCGGTTGACCACCAGGTCCTTGATCACCGGGAACGCGCGGGCCCGCCACGGCTCGATGTCGATCGTCTCGCCGTCTTTGAACTGCCGCATGTGCAGTTGGCAGGCGGTGGTGCCGCGCTGCGGGCCGTGCGCGTCCCCGTTGATCATCAGGCCGCACATGCCGCAGATGCCCTCGCGGCAGTCGTGGTCGAACGCGACCGGCTCCTCCCCGGAGAGGATCAGCCGCTCGTTGAGCACGTCGAGCATCTCCAGGAACGACATGTCGGGGGAGACGTCGTCGACCGGGTAGGTCACCATCCGCCCCTTGTCCTGGGGGCCGGACTGACGCCAGATGCGCAGGGTCAGGTTCACTTGTAGCTCCGCTGCGTGGGGTGGACGTACTCGAACTTCAGGTCTTCCTTGTGCAGCACGGCCGGCTCACCGGTGCCGGTGAACTCCCAGGCCGCCACGTAGGCGAACCGGTCGTCGTCGCGCTGCGCCTCACCGTCGGGGGTCTGGTGCTCGGCCCGGAAGTGGCCGCCGCAGGACTCCTCGCGGTGCAGGGCGTCGATGCACATCAGCTCGGCCAGCTCGAAGAAGTCGGCCACCCGACCGGCCTTCTCCAGCGACTGGTTGAGCCCTTCGCCGTCGCCCGGCACCCGGACCCGCTGCCAGAACTGCTCCCGCAGTGCCCGGATCTCGTCGATGGCCTTGCGCAGCCCGGCCTCGGAGCGCTCCATGCCGCAGTGCTCCCACATGATCTGACCCAGCTCCCGGTGGAACGAGTCCACCGTCCGGTCGCCGTTCACGGCCAGCAGCCGGGCGATCCGGTCTTCCACCTCGCGCCGGGCCTGCACCGCCGCCGGGTGGCTGGCGTCGACCTTCTCCCGGGGCCCGGACGCCAGGTAGTGGGCGATCGTGGTGGGCAGCACGAAGTACCCGTCGGCCAGGCCCTGCATCAGTGCCGACGCGCCGAGCCGGTTCGCGCCGTGGTCGGAGAAGTTGGCTTCACCGATGACGAACAGGCCGGGGATGGTCGACTGGAGGTCGTAGTCGACCCACAGCCCGCCCATCGTGTAGTGCACGGCCGGGTAGATCCGCATCGGCACCTGGTACGGGTCCTCGCCGGTGATCCGCTCGTACATCTCGAACAGGTTGCCGTACTTGGCCTCGATGGCCTTGCGGCCGAGCCGGTCGATCGCGTCGGAGAAGTCGAGGTAGACCCCGAGCTTGGTCGGCCCGACGCCCCGGCCCTCGTCGCAGACGTTCTTGGCGGCCCGGGAAGCGATGTCCCGGGGGACCAGGTTGCCGAACGACGGGTAGATCCGCTCCAGGTAGTAGTCCCGCTCGTTCTCGGGAATGTCCCGGGGGGCGCGGTCGTCGTCCTTGTTCTGCGGCACCCAGACCCGGCCGTCGTTGCGCAGCGACTCGCTCATCAGGGTCAGCTTGGACTGGTGGTCGCCGGAGACCGGGATGCAGGTCGGGTGGATCTGGGTGTAGCAGGGGTTGGCGAAGTACGCGCCTTTGCGGTGTGCCCGCCAGGAGGCGGTGACGTTGCAGCCCTTGGCGTTGGTGGAGAGGTAGAAGACGTTGCCGTAGCCGCCGGAGGCGAGCACCACCGCGTCGGCCATCTCGGTGCTGATCTCACCGGTGACCATGTCCCGCACCACGATGCCCCGGGCCCGGCCGTCCACGACGACCAGTTCCAGCATCTCGTGGCGGGTGTGCATCTCCACGTTGCCCAGGCCGATCTGCCGCTCCAGCGCCTGGTACGCGCCGAGCAGCAGCTGCTGGCCCGTCTGGCCCCGGGCGTAGAAGGTGCGCTGCACCTGCGCGCCGCCGAAGGAGCGGGTGTCCAGCAGCCCGCCGTACTCGCGGGCGAACGGGACGCCCTGGGCGACGCACTGGTCGATGATGTTGACCGACACCTCGGCGAGCCGGTGCACGTTCGACTCGCGGGAGCGGAAGTCGCCGCCCTTGACCGTGTCGTAGAAGAGCCGGTGCACCGAGTCGCCGTCGTTGCGGTAGTTCTTGGCCGCGTTGATGCCACCCTGGGCGGCGATCGAGTGTGCCCGGCGCGGGCTGTCCTGGTAGCAGTAGCTGCGGACCCGGTAGCCCTGCTCGGCGAGGGTGGCGGCGGCGGAGCCACCGGCCAGGCCGGTGCCGACCACGATCACCGTCATCTTGCGCCGGTTCGCCGGGTTGACCAGCTTGGCCTCGAAGCGGCGGGTCTCCCAGCGCTTCTCGACCGGGCCGTCGGGAGCCAACGTGTCGGCGATCGGCTCGCCCTCGGTGAAGAGTTCCATGTCAGGACACCAATCCGGTGAGTACGGCGAACGGGACCACCAGGTAGCCGGCGCAGAGCACGACGGCGAAGACCAGCGCGGCGGTACGGGCCCGGCGCTCGCCCCGGGGGGTCTGCTGGCCGAGGCTGCGCAACGCGGAGAACACCCCGTGCCGCAGGTGGAAGCCGACGGTGACGATCGCCAGCGTGTAGAACAGCGTCACGTACCAGCGGTCCGGGGCGAAGTCGGCGACCACGTTGCCGTACGGGTTGCTGGCGTCGCCGACCGGGTTGAGGGTGCCGGTGGTCAGGTCCAGGATGTGGTAGATCACGAAGAGCAGGATGATCACGCCGCCCCAGCGCATGGTGCGCGCGGCGTAGCTGCCCTGGACCTTCTTGCGGTGGGCGTAGCGCACCGGTCGGGCGGCGCGGGCCCGGACGGCCAGCACGGTCGCCGCCCAGATGTGCCCGAGTACTGCCACCACCAGCGCGGTGCGCAGGATCCACAGGAACCAGACCCCGGGCAGCAGCGGCTTGCCGATGTCGCGCAGCCAGTGGGCGTAGTGGTCGAACGAGGTCTCGCCGGTGAACACCTTGAGGTTGCCGAGCATGTGGGCGACGAGGAACAGCACGAGCATGATGCCCGTCACCGCCATGACGGCCTTGAGACCGACGTTCGAGCGGATGGGCGACCGAGTTTTCGTGATTACCACCTGACCGACGCTAGGAGCCCTGCAATCAGTCGTCCAATGCATCGACCTCGCAGTCTCGATAGCCATAAGCTATGAAGATGCAGCTCCATCAGCTGAGGTACTTCGTCGCGGTGGCTGAAGTACGACATTTCACCCAAGCCGCCGACCTCGTCGGCATAACCCAGCCGTCGTTGAGTAAGCAAGTTCACGCTCTGGAGACCGCCCTCGGCGCCCCCCTGTTCGAGCGGGTACGCGGCAACATCGCCCTCACCGCCGCCGGTGAGGTGCTGCTGCCGTTGGCCAAGCGCATCCTCGCCGACGTCGACACCGCCACCCGGGAGGTGCAGGAACTGGTCGGCCTGCGCCGGGGCCGGGTCCGGCTCGGGGCCACCCCCAGCCTGGCCACCTCGCTCGCCCCACCGGTGCTGCGCCGGTTCCGCGACGCCCACCCCGCCGTCGACCTGCGGGTCGAGGAGGGCGGCTCGCAGGACCTGGTCCGCGACCTGCTGCGCGGCGACCTCGACCTCGCCCTGATCATCATGCCCGCGCAGGGGGCCGACCCCGGGCTGCGGGTCGACCCGATCCTGCGGGAGAGCCTGGTGATCGCCTCGGTGGAGCCGCTGCCCGCCGCCCTGGTCAGCGGCGAGTTGCGGATCACCGACCTGCGCGACCAACCGCTGGTGATGTTCCGCGAGGGCTACGACCTGCGCGACGCCACCATCCAGGCGTGCCGGGAGGCCGGCTTCGAGCCCACCTTCTCGGTCGACGGCGGCGAGATGGACGCCGTGCTCAGCTTCGTCGAGGCCGGCCTGGGCATCGCCCTGGTGCCGGGCATCGTGGTCAGCCGCCGCCCCGGCATCCGGGTCACCCGGCTCGCCCCGCCCGGGGTGCGCCGGACCATCGCGGTGGCCCGCCGCCGCGACGTGGTGCCCACCCACGCCGGGCGGGAGCTGCGCCGCATCCTGCTCGACTACGTGCACGCGGCCACCAGCACCAGCGACCTGCCGCCGGGCGTGGAACCGCTGCCCTGATCAGCGCCCCTCGGCGTCGTCCATCGCGCGGTAGATGCGCTGCTCGGAGACCGGATAGGGGGTGCCGAGGGCCTGCGCGAAGACGTTCACCCGCAACTCCTCGATCATCCAGCGGATCTGCCGCACCGGGGCCGAGGCGCGGCGGGTCGGGGGCAGCCCGGCCACCAGGTCCCGGTACTCCTTCTGCACCGTGGCGATCCGGTCCTGCTGGGACTTGTCCCGCTGCGGGTTGGCAGTCAGCCGGTCCAGTCGGCGCTCCATCGCGGTCAGGTAGCGCAGCAGGTCGGGCAGGCGCGCGTAGCCGGTCTCGGTGATGAAGTCCTTGTGCACCAGGCCGGTGAGCTGCTGGCGCAGGTCGGCCAGGGCGGCCACCACGGCCAGGTTGCGGGTCGCGCCGAGGCGCTGCTCCACCGCGTACGCGGCGGCGAGCACCTGGCGGACCCGGCCCATCACCTCCACCACCGTGTCGACCAGGTCGGCGCGGACCCGGTCACGCAGCGCGGCGAAGCCGTCGGCGTCCCAGGCCGGCCCGCCCGCGTCGGCGATCAGCTTGTCGATGGCGGCCCCGGCGGCGTCGGCGATGAGCTGCTGCACCCCACCGTGCGGGTTGCGGCTCAGCGCCAGCTTCGCCTCGTTGCTCAGCCGCCCCTGGAGGAACTGCGCCGGTGACGGCACGGTCAGCCGCAACAACCGCCGGGTGCCCGCCCAGTGCGCGGCGGCCTGCTCCGCCTCGGAGTCGAAGACCTTCACCCCGACCGTCGTACCCTCGTCGACCAGCGCCGGGTAGGCGGTCACCGCGTAGCCGGCCCGGACCTGCTCGATGGTGCGGGGCAGGGTGCCGATGGTCCACCCGGTCAGCCCGGTCCGGGCCACCTCCGGTGCGGCGGCGGCCACCACCTGGCGTACCTCCTGGCGGAGCTGGCGTTGCAGGGCCGGCAGGTCCTTGCCCTCGGCGACCGGCTTGTCGGCGTCACCGATCACCCGGAACGTCACCCGCAGGTGCGGCGGCAGCTTCGCCGGCTCCCACGCCTCCCGGGGCACGGTCACCCCGGTCATCCGGCGCAGCTGCCGGCTGAGCGCGTCCAGCAGCGGCTCCGCACCGGGGGTGATCGCGGCGAGCGCCGCGCGGGCGTGGTCCGGCACCGGGACGAAGTTGCGTCGGATCGGCTTGGGCAGCGACCGGATCAACGCGATCACCAGCTCCTCGCGCAGCCCCGGCACCTGCCAGTCGAAACTCTCCGCCGGCACCTGGTTGAGCAGCGGCAGCGGGATGTCGACGGTGACGCCGTCGGTGGCGGCCGTCGGGTCGAAGGTGTACGTCAGCGGCAGGGTCACCCCGTCGGCCTGCCACTCGTCCGGGAAGTCGGCCTCGTCGACCCCGCCACGCCCGGCGTTGACCAGCACCTCCCGGGTGAGGGTGAGCAGGTCGGGCTGCTCGTGCCGGGCCTTCTTCCACCAGGCGTCGAAGTGTCGCCCGGAGACCACGTCGGCGGGGATGCGCTGGTCGTAGAAGGCGAAGATGCTCTCGTCGTCGACCAGGATGTCCCGGCGGCGGGCCCGGTTCTCCAGCTCCTCGATCTCGGTGCGGAGCTTCTCGTTGTCCCGCCAGAACGGGTGGTGGGTCTGCCAGTCCCCCTCGACCAGGGCGTGCCTGATGAACAGCTCCCGGCTCAGCGCCGGATCGATCCGCCCGAAGTTGACCTTGCGGGAGGTGACCAGCGGGACGCCGTACAGGGTGACCTTCTCGTAGGCCATCACGGCGGCCTGCTTCTTCTCCCAGTGCGGCTCGCTGTAGCTGCGCTTGACCAGGTGCTGGGCCAGCGGCTCCACCCACTCCGGCTCGACCCGCCCGGCGACCCGGCCCCACAGCCGGGAGGTCTCCACCAGCTCGGCGGCCATCACCCAGCGCGGCGGCTTCTTGAACAGCGCCGAGCCGGGGAAGACCGCGAACTTCGCCCCCCGGGCGCCCAGGTACTCGTGCTTCTGGGCGTCCTTGAGCCCGATGTGCGACAGCAGGCCGGGCAACAGCGACTGGTGCACCTTCGGGGTGTCGATCTCCTCCGGCAGGTCGGCGGCCGGACCGCGCCGGCCCCCGTCGGGCGGGGCCTGCGTCGCGCCCCGCCGCCCCCGCCGCCCGTCACCCTGTTCCGGGGTACGCAGCACCTGGCGCAACTGGGCGACGATGTCCTGCCACTCGCGTACCCGCAGGTAGTTGAGGTACTCCGCCCGGCACATCCGGCGGAACGCGCTGGACGACAGCTCCCGCTGCTGCTCCCGCAGGTAACGCCACAGGTTGAGGAACGACACGAAGTCCGATTCCTTGTCGGCGAACCGGGCGTGCGCCTGGTCGGCCTGGGCCTGCTTCTCCGCCGGCCGCTCCCGCGGGTCCTGGATCGACAGCGCGGCGGCGATCACCAGCACCTCGGTGGCGCAGCCGTTACGCTCGCCCTCGATCACCATCCGGGCCAGCCGGGGGTCGACCGGGAGCTGGGCCAGCCGACGGCCCAACGGGGTGAGCCGCCTGGCCGGGTCGGCCTCGGTCGGGTCCAACGCGCCCAGCTCGTGCAGCAGGTTGACCCCGTCGGTGACGTTGCGCCGGTCCGGTGGGTCGATGAACGGGAACGCGGCGAGGTCACCGAGACCGATCGCGGTCATCTGGAGGATCACCGAGGCCAGGTTGGTGCGCAGGATCTCCGGGTCGGTGAACTCCGGCCGGGAGGCGAAGTCCTGCTCGTCGTAGAGCCGGATGCAGATACCGTCGGAGGTCCGGCCGCAGCGGCCCTTGCGCTGGTTGGCCGACGCCTGGGAAACCGGCTCGATGGGCAGCCGCTGCACCTTCAACCGGCTGGAGTAGCGGGAGATCCGGGCCGAACCCGGGTCCACCACGTACTTGATGCCGGGCACGGTCAGCGAGGTCTCCGCGACGTTCGTGGCGAGCACCACCCGGCGACCGGGGTGGGCGGCGAAGACCCGATGCTGCTCGGCCGCCGACAGCCGGGCGTACAGCGGCAGGATCTCGGTGCCCAGCAGCGAGCGTTTCGACTGGGTCAGCTTGCCCAACGCCTCGGCGGTGTCCCGGATCTCCCGCTCCCCACTGAGGAAGACCAGGATGTCGCCCGGCCCCTCGGCGGCCAGCTCCTGCACCGCGTCGCCGATCGCCTGGATCTGGTCGCGGACGTTCTCCTCGTCGTCGGCCCCGTCCTCGTCGCCCTCGGCGACCTCGACCAACGGCCGGTAGCGCACCTCCACCGGGTACGTCCGCCCGGACACCTCGACGATCGGCGCGGGCCGGCCGTCGGCGTCGGCGAAGTGCTCGGCGAACCGGGCGGTCTCGATCGTCGCCGAGGTGATGACCACCTTGAGGTCGGGCCGCTGGGGGAGCAGTTGCCGCAGGTAGCCGAGGATGAAGTCGATGTTGAGGCTGCGCTCGTGCGCCTCGTCGATGATCAGGGTGTCGTACTGGCGCAGCATCCGGTCGGTCTGCAACTCGGCCAGCAGGATGCCGTCGGTCATCAGCTTGACCAGGCTGCGGTCGCTCACCTGGTCGGTGAAACGGACCTTGTAGCCGACCACGTCCCCCAGCTCGGTGCCGAGTTCCTCGGCGATCCGGTCGGCGACCGTCCGGGCGGCCAACCGGCGGGGCTGGGTGTGCCCGATCAGCCCGGTGATCCCACGCCCCAACTCCAGGCAGATCTTGGGCAGCTGGGTGGTCTTGCCGGAGCCGGTCTCACCGGCCACGATCACCACCTGGTGGTCACGGATCGCGGCGGCGATGTCGTCGCGGCGCTCGCTGACCGGCAACTGCGCCGGATAGGTGATGCTCGGCACGGCGGCCCGCCGGGTGGCCAGCCGGGCCTCCGCCCGGGACACCTCCCCGGCGATCTCGACCAGCGCCTCGTCGCGCCGCTGCGGGTCACGCAGCTTGCGTACCCCGTCCAGCCGACGCTGGAGGCGGCGCTGGTCGCGGAACATCAGCGGGGTGAGACGGCGGTGCAGCTCACGGGCGGACACGGCATCGGCGGGCGCGGCGGGGCCGGAGGCGGTTGGATTCTGCATGTCGTCGCCAAGGATAGGCAGCCCGCCGCCGGACCGCCCCCGGGTTACGCCTCCCGGGCTACGGCGCCGCCTCCGCCGTGTGGATGTGGTCCGGGTGGCGGTCTGTTGCGGGGCGGCCCCCGGGTAGCGGCTTTCGGGCGCGGCGCCGCGCCCACCGTCGGGTGCCTCCGGTCCGGGCAGGTCACGGTGTCGACGCGCCGACGGGTCACGGCGTTGCGGGCCGAGGGGGTCGAGACGCAGGTCACGGTGCTGCGGGCCGGGCGGTCCAGGTGTCGCCGCGTCCGTCGGAGCGCTGCCCGGGAAACCGGCCGTCGCCGGGCTACGCTGACCGCCGGACGACGCGACACGGGGGGCTGCCGGATGACGACGACGATGCTGGACACCGACCGCGCACTGGTCCAGGCGGCCACTGCGGTCGCCAAGCTGCGCTGCCGCAGCGACAACCACTCCGTCGCGGCGGCCGCCCGGACCGCCGACGGCCGGGTGTTCACCGGGGTGAACCTCGCCCACTTCACCGGCGGCCCCTGCGCCGAGCTGGTGGCCCTCGGCGCCGCCGCCACCCAGGGGGAGACGGAACTGGAGACCATCGTCGCCGTGGGCGACCGGGGGCGCGGGGTGCTTCCGCCGTGCGGACGATGCCGGCAGGTACTGCTCGACTACCACCCGGGCATCCAGGTCATCGTCGGGCCGATCGACGCGCTGCGGAAACTGCCGGTGACCGACCTGCTGCCGGACAGCTACGTCTGGGCCGACCAGCAGCTGGATGCGTCGGCGATCGTGCGGACCGGGCAGTGGCCGATGCCGACGGTCCCGGCCAGCCGGCCCGCCTCGGAGGACTGACCCGGCGTCGAGCCCCGATCCCTCCCGGTCCCGGCTTCTCGGTGTGGAGCCCCTGTTCTCTACTCCTCGGTCCTTGGCGTCAACCCGTGGGCCGATTCTTGGTGTCGAACCGTGGGCCGATCCTTGGCGTCGCTGGACTCGGTGGAGGCGTTCCTGCGCGGTCTTCTCGGCTGGCGCGAGTTCTTCCGGCAGCTACCCGTGGGCCGCTCCTTGGTGTCGAACCGTGGGTCCTCGGTGTCGACGTCGGGGTCTCGATCCGTCAGGGCAAGCGTGACGCATGACGTCTCCGGCGATGTCTGGAAGATCCGCGTCGGCATCGCCAACAAGATCCTCGATGCCCTGGCCAGCACCTGACGGACTGATCCACCTCGCCCGCCCTCCGAAGTAGGACGGGCCTCCTCCCCGGACCCGGGTCTCCTTCCTTGGCACCAGGGGCCCTGCCCCGAACCCTGGGGGTCCTTGCTCGGCACCGTGGCCCCTTCCCTGACACCTGGGCCCCTTCCCCGGCACCGGGTGCGTCTTTTCCGACCGCAGTTGGAGGCCACTACATCCTGGTTCGAGCACGATCTTGCGCCGCGCGGACCCGCATCCTCGGCCTCGCTACGCCGGTCCCCGTGGTACCGAGTCCAGGGGGCGTCCGCGCGGCGGGATGGGCGGGGTGGTGAAAGCCAGCAGCGTCCGAGCCTCGACGCTGCTGGGGGGTGCGCTGCTGGGTGGGCCGGGGGAGGGTGGTCGCGGTGGGTCGGTGGGCTGCCGGTGGGCGCTGGCCGGTCCGGGTGGGCTCTGCTCCTCCCGGACCGGCCGTTGCCCGGGATCAGGCGGCGGTGGACCAGATGGCGCGGAAGGCGGCGGCCTCGCCGGCCAACCACTGCTCCACCTGTGCCGACTTGACGTGCTCGGGTGTCCGGTGCGCCACCCCCCGCCGCACGTCGACCAGGACCGGCTCGGCGTGCGGCAGCACCGCGTCCATGTGTCGGGCCATCAGGTGCAGGGTGGCCAACGCCGCCTCCTCGCTCGGCGGGGTCTCGTCGAAGTGCAGCCGGACCGCCTCGGCGTGACCGTCGGCGTACCGGATGCCGAAGTGGGGGTTGATCTTGACGGGTAGGTCGCCGAGCATCGCGAGGGCGTCGCGGGTCTGCGCCAGGTCGATGCCGGCCGGCTCGCCCAGCGACTCCAGCCAGGCCGTCGCGCCGGGCACCAGTGCCTGGTAGAGCGGACGCCAGCGCGGCTTGACCACGTCGGCCACGCCGGCCAGGTGGGTGCCGCCGGTGTGGAAGGCGATGTCGGCCTTGAGCGCCTTGACGAACTGGCCGTGCGGGTTGAAGCCGTGCCGGCTGGCTCGCTGCTTGCGCAGCCCGCCGACGAAGCTTGCCTTGGTGGGCCCGGTGCGGTCGACGTACCGGGTGAAGCCGAGGAGGGTGGCGTACGGCGTGAGGGGGGCGTTGACGGGCGCGGTCACGAGCGTCCTCCCAGGTCAGGAACTCGATTAGTACATACATTCTAATCGACGGGTGTGACATCTCCCAGGGTCTGGAGGGGGGTTCTCTTGTCCTGTCCAGTCGAGCCTTGCGGTGTCCAGATCCACCTGGCGGGGGTTGACATGGAACGGTCCGTTCGTGGCGTACACGATGCAGGTCTGACGGACTCCGCGATGACCGTCCAGACCTACTTTCGGGGCGCTGGCCAGCGACCAGCCGACCGAGATCTTCGGCTGGACCGGCCAGCAGCCGTGTCCGCGCTGCTCAGGAGCCCTGGAACGCCCGCCAGAACGGCGGCTCGCCTTGACCGGCCGGTGCGGTGACGCCCGACTCCGGCAATCCCGGCGCCGGGTCCAACACCAGCGGCCGCAGCAGCCGCGCCACCACCAGGCCGACCACCACCGCGATCAGCGCTCCGATGGTGTCCTGGTCGGCGCTGTTGACCGGCGGGCTGCCGGCCATCGCGGTGAATAGGCTGCCGACCGGCAGGAGGATCGAGAGGTAGGTCAGCGGCACGATCAGCGCAGGGATGGCGACTGCAGCGACGGCGAGGGCCACCATGGGGCGCAGCCACTGCCGGGCCGTGCGCGGGCGGGGCCCGGCCAGCATCACCACGGCGAACAGGGCCAGCGCGAGGGCCAGCAGGACCCCGTGGAACCGGCCGTCAACGGGCTGCGGATACCGCAGGCGCACCAGCCACGGGCCGGCGGCGGCGAGCAGGACGGCCGCAGCCGTGGCGGCGGCCCGCCAGCGGCTGACCGTCCCGGCCGCGCGGACCGCGGCGAGCACGGCGACCGCCGCAAGCAGCGAACCAGCAGCCGCACTGCCCAGGTTCAATCCGGGCTCCCCGTCGGTCGGTGACTCGGTCTGGGTCGTGATGGCCGACAGCACGGCGGCGACGATCGCCACGGTCAGCAGCACCGGCGGGCGGGGCACGACCGCTGCGGCGCCGATGACTGCACAGGCCACCACGGCGACCGAGACCGCCGCGACAGCCAGCCCGGTGGTGGCCGAGGACGTCAGGTCCAGCTGGTCGAGCACGATGTCGGCGGCCAGCCCGGCGACCCCGCCGAACAGCACGCCGCGGGTGGCCCGGCGGTCCCCGCGTACCTGCACGACCAGGCTCAGGACGATCGCGATCAACGCGCTCCAGCGCAGTTCCCGGGCCCAGTACGTGTTGTTCTCGCCGATCGCGCCGTCGGTCGGCTCGCTCAACGGTTGCCACACCGTCATGCCGATCGCCCACACCAGCGCCGCGGCGGCGGCCAGCACCGTCAGCACAACCCGGACCACGGTGACCCGGGGGCCGGCGGCCGGAACCGCAACGGCGGGTACGGCAGCCGAGGCCCGCGACGCGAGCCCGTCCTCGGCCGGTGCCGACCAGCGGCGCACCACGGCCCGGCCGAAGACGACCGCACACACCGTCCACGGCAGCAGGAACAGTCCGACGCCGGCCAGCTGGTCTGGTAGGAGGAACATCGGCACGCCCGGGACGCCCTGCGACAACAGCACGCCGACGACGGGCGGCAGGACCACGGCGACCGGCACGGCGACCACCGGCCAGATCCGGGCGCCGCGGATGCCGGTGACCACCAGCAACCCGGTGGTCACCGCCCACACCGCGGCCATCGCCACGGACACCACCAGCGGTTCGTAGGTCAGCTCGGCCAGAACGTACGGCATCGGCACGGCCAGCGGCACGACCACCGAGGCGGCGGCGCCCAGACTGCCTGCCGGGCCCGGCTCCGGCGCCACACGCCGACCGGCCCACCGACCCACCAGGACGGCGTAGACCATCACCACGGCGGCGGTCACGCCGGCATGGAACAGGCGGCCGATCAGGAACCCGGTGTCGTCGGCCGGCACGAGTTCCGGCAGTGACGTGACCATCTCCCGGACGACCAGGGCCAGCCCGTAGCCGAAAGCGCCGGCCATCGCTACCCGCGCCATGGTCCGCAGCGTCGCCCCAGCCCGCATCCACTCCCAGCTGCCGCGTGGCGCCCCACTCTCGTCGAAGGTCAGCGGCGTGACGGCGAGACTGGCCGCGAAGGCCATCCGGCGCCATCCGGTGCCGCGGCGCTGCCGCAGCATGGCGACCTCGGCGACCCATTCGCGGGCCATGTCGTCGCGCTGGCTGACCGGCCAGCGCCGGGCGGCCGTCCGCAGGCAGGCCGCGATCAGCCGGTCTACGAAGCCCACGTCGGCTCCACCCGGACGGCCGCGCCGGGCGTGGCGGTGCGCTGCCGGTAGGCGGCGAGCCCGGCCCGGGCGGCCACGAGGCCGTCGGCGCTGAGCCGGTACCAGCGACGGGCCGGCCGGCCCGCCGCGGAGGGATCGATGTCCTCCCAGTGCGCGTCGAGCCAGCCGGCGTGCTGCAGCCGGCTGAGGATCGGGTAGACGGTACCGCTGGGATAGCCGGTCACCTGCATGATGTCGAGGCCGTACCGTTCGGCTGCCGGGTCGGTGAGAAACGCCGCCAGCACGCCGGCCACGGCGGCCGTCATGCGAGGGGATGACGCCATGGGCCGTACGCTACATAGGGTCGGCGAGTTTGGCTACATAGGGTCTCAGAGATGGCCGGCGCCGCATCGTTGCGGTCCGAACATCACCGGGTCCCGGAGATCGTCGGCCCGGCGCGTCCGGTGGACGCGGCCCGCCCGCCGGAAGCTCCGGGGCGGGGGCGCGTGGCCCAGCCCCGTGTGGTCGACCCCCGGGCGGGGCTGTCACCTGGCACAACGTACGTGCCCGGTTCCGTTGCACCGTTTTCTCGAATGCCTACTCCCGACAGTCGCCCACAATTTCGGTGCTTTCGCTTGACCCGTCGTGCCGCCGGTGGCAACCATTGATTGTCGACATCCAATCCAGGATCGGGGCGTCGAATCGCCGACGTAGCCGCAGCTCAGACCCGGCGAGAATTGCACCCAACGGAATTGTTCCCGCAATGCGCGTCAAATTCTGGCCGCCCATCCGAATGCGGTACGGGTGTCGAGAAACTGTCTGTCCACCACACCTCGGGGGAGCATCGTGGACCCAATCATGTACTGGAACGAGGTCGCTCTGGAAGCGGACCGGGTCACCCACACGACGGGTGATCCGACCGAGGCGGGGGCGCGGGGCCCGCTCGGCAGTTCGCGGGCGCTGGCCATCACCCACCTCGCCATGCACGACGCGTTCTTCGGCATCGTCGGCGGGCAGGAGCCGTACCTCGGCAACCGGCTGCCGACGCCGCCGACCGGGGGCGACGTGGCCGCCGCCGTCGCGGGCGCGGCCCGGACGACGCTGAGCGCGCTCTACCCGGCGCAGCGGGACCACTTCGCGGCCCGGCACCTCGCGGCCGGGCTGGTCGACGGCAAACACGCCGCCGAGAGCCACGACTACGGGCGGCGGGTGGCCGGGAAGCTGCTGGCGCTGCGCCGGGGCGACCCTGGTCACAGCGACGAGGGCTACGTGCCCTCGCTCGCCCCGGAACACCACCGGGAGGACCCGGACAACCCCGGGCAGGGCTTCTACGCGCCCTTCCACGGTGCCCGCTCAGCCTGCTTCGCGGTCAGCGTCCGCCACCGTCTGGACGGCCCGCCGCGTCCCGGCGACCGGGCCTACCGGCGGGCCCTGCGGCAGATCCGCGGCAAGGGCATCGCCGCGCACCTCACCGGTACGCTGCCCGACCGGTTCCCGCAGCGGACGCCCACCGAAACCGGCATCGGGCTGTTCTGGGCCTACGACGGTGCCAAGGGCCTCGGCACGCCACCACGACTGTTCAACCAGATCGTCCGGCGGGTCGCCCGGGCGCGGGACAACGACCCGGCCGCCAACGCCAGGCTGTTCGCACTGGTCAACACCGCGATGGCGGACGGTGGGATTCTCTGCTGGACCGAGAAGTACCGCCACGACCTGTGGCGTCCGGTGGTCGGGATCCGGGAGCACGACAGTGCGCTGGGGCCGACCGGACAGGGCGGTACGGAACTGGACCCGGACACTGACATCGGGTGGCTGCCGTCGGGTGCGCCGAACACCAACAACGTCGGGCAGAAGAACCGCACCCCGAACTTCCCCGCCTACCCGTCGGGTCACGCGACGTTCGGTGCGGCGGCACTGCAGACGGTGCGCCAGTTCTATGGCCGGGGCGGCCACGGCCCGGACGACCTCGCCGACGGGCTGGAGTTCGTGTCCGACGAACTGAACGGCATCAGCGTGGACAACACCGGCACGGTACGTCCACGCCTGGCACGCCGGTTCCCCGGCGGGCTGTGGCAGATGATCGAGGAGAACGGTCGTAGCCGGGTCTACCTCGGGGTGCACTGGGTGTTCGACGCGTTCGCCGTGGACGACGAGGACCGGATCGATCTCGGCCCCAACGTCGGCGGTGTGCGGCTCGGGCTGGCCGTGGCCGACGATCTCGCGACGCACGGTCTGCACGCCGCCACGGCGGCGGGACCGGCCGAGGAACCCGCCGGTTCCTGACCGATCCGGTCACCCGGGCGGTGCGGGCGCACCGTGGGCGAGGTGGCGGTGTCACCAACAGGTGATGCCGCCGCCTCGCCGGGGCCGGGTCGAGCACCGTGGCGGAGCGGGGCCGAGCACCGTGGCGGGGCCGGGTCGAGCACGGTCGGCGGGGCCGGGTCGACCACCGTCAGGTCGATCCGGCAGCCGACCGCACCCCGACCTCCGCGCTAGAGCTGCCCGACGTCCGTCACCCGGACGACGGCGGCCCCCACCTCGTCCGAGGCGGCCAGGTCGACCTCGGCGCTGATCCCCCAGTCGTGGTCGCCCTCCGGGTCGTCCAGGATCTGCCGGACGGCCCACTTCTCCCGCCCCTGTTCGATCATGAGCAGCGCCGGGCCGCGCGCGTCCGGCCCCACCCCGATCCCGTCGTACGCCTCGAAGTACGGCTCCAGCGCCTCCGCCCAGGCGTCGGCGTCCCAGCCCGATGCGCCGTCCAGCTCGCCGAGGTCCCACCAGCGGCGCAGGGCGGCCAGCTCGACCCGACGGAACAACGCGTTGCGGACCAGCACCCGGAAGGCGCGGGCGTTGCGGGTGACCGCCGGCACCCGCTCCTCAAGCGACGCGTGCGCCAATGCGGCGTCGGCGACGTCGGAGGGGTTGCGCAGCCGCTCCCACTCGTCGATCAGGCTGGAGTCGACCTGGCGGACCAGCTCGCCCAGCCACTCGATGAGGTCGATCAGCTCCTCGGTCTTGGCGTCCTCCGGGACGGTCTGCCGCAGCGTCTTGTACGCGTCGGCGAGGTAGCGCAGGACGAGGCCCTCGGAGCGGGTCAGCCCGTAGAACTGCACGTACTCGCCGAAGGTCATCGCGCGTTCGTACATGTCCCGCACGACGGACTTGGGGGAGAGCTGGTGGTCGGCCACCCAGGGGTGCCCCTGCCGGTACATCTCGTACGCGGCGTGCAGCAGCTCCGCCAGCGGCTTCGGCCAGGTCACCTCGTCGAGCAGCTCCATGCGGGCCTCGTACTCGATGCCGTCGGCCTTCATCGCGGCGACCGCCTCGCCGCGCGCCTTGAACTGCTGCGCGGAGAGCACCTGGCGGGGGTCGTCGAGGATCGACTCGATCACGCTCAACACGTCCAGGGCGTACGACGGGGACTCGACGTCGAGCAGTTCGATGGCGGCCAGCGCCAGCGGCGACAGCGGCTGGTTGAGCGCGAAGTCGAGCTGGAGGTCGACGGTGAGCCGGACCCGCCGGCCGGTCTCGTCGGGCGTGTCGAGCTGCTCGACCACCCCACCGGCGCGCAACGCCCGGTAGATGGCGATCGCCCGACGGATGTGTCGGCGCTGGGCAGCGGCGTCCTCGTGGTTGTCGGTGAGCAGGTGCCGCATCGAGGCGAACGCGTCACCCGGCCGGCCGATCACGTTGAGCAGCATCGAGTGGCTGACCTGGAAGCTGGAGGTGAGCGGCTCCGGCTCGGCCTCGACCAGGCGCTGGAAGGTCGGCTCGCCCCAGCCGATCGAGCCCTCCGGTGGTTTCTTCTTCACCACCTTGCGGCGTTTCTTCGGGTCGTCGCCGGCCTTGGCCAGCGCTTTCTCGTTGTCGATGACGTGTTCGGGGGCCTGCACCACGACCCGCCCGATGGTGTCGAAGCCGGCCCGTCCGGCCCGACCCGCGATCTGGTGGAACTCGCGGGCCTTGAGCAGCCGGGTGCGTACCCCGTCGTACTTGCTCAGGCCGGTGAACAGCACGGTGCGGATCGGCACGTTGATGCCCACGCCCAACGTGTCGGTGCCGCAGATGACCTTCAGCAGGCCGGCCTGGGCCAGGGTCTCCACGAGCCGGCGGTACTTGGGCAGCATCCCGGCGTGGTGCACGCCGATGCCGTGGCGCACCAGCCTCGGCAGCGTCTTGCCGAAACCGGAGGTGAACCGGAAGTTCCCGATCGCGGTGGCGATCATGTCCTTCTCGGCCCGGGAGCAGACGTTGACGCTCATCAGCGCCTGGGCGCGTTCCAGCGCCGCGGCCTGGGTGAAGTGCACCACGTACACCGGGGCCTGCTTGGTCTCCAGCAGCTCTTCGAGCGTTTCGTGCAGCGGCGTCATCGCGTACGAGAAGATCAGCGGGACCGGCCGCTCGGCCGACCGGACGACGGCGGTGGACCGGCCGGTACGCCGGGTCAGGTCGTCGACGAACCGGGTGGTGTCCCCCAGGGTGGCCGACATCAGCACGAACTGCGCCTGCGGCAGCTCGATGATCGGCACCTGCCAGGCCCAACCCCGGTCGGGCTCGGCATAGAAGTGGAACTCGTCCATCACCACCTGGCCGACGTCGGCCCGTGCCCCCTCGCGTAGCGCCAGGTTGGCCAGGATCTCGGCGGTGCAGCAGATGATCGGGGCGTCAGCGTTGACGCTGGCGTCGCCGGTGAGCATGCCGACGTTCTCCGCGCCGAACACCTCGCACAGCGCGAAGAACTTCTCCGACACCAGGGCCTTGATCGGGGCGGTGTAGAAGCTCGTCCGGTCGTCGGCCAGGGCGGTGAAGTGCGCCGCGATCGCAACCAGGCTCTTGCCCGAACCGGTCGGCGTATTCATGATCACGTTGGCGCCGGAGACGATCTCGATGACCGCCTCCTCCTGGTGGGGGTAGAGGTTCAGCCCACGCTCGGACGCCCAGCCGGCGAACGCGTCGAAGAGGGTGTCGGGGTCGGCGCTTCGAGGCAGCGCGGCAGTCAGCGTCATAGCGTCCCCATCGTGCCCGCACCACCACCCCGCCCGCCAACCGGGCCACCCGCCCGCCCCGATCGGTCCCCGCCACCCGCCCGGTTTCCCGGATGGCCGAGGAGGCGGTGTCGCCGGCGGTCGGATACCGCCGGGCGGGCGGTCCGACGGGCTCAGGGGCGGCGGCGGTGGATCAGGTCGAAGACGGGACGCCCGGCGGTCAGCGCGCGGCGTTCGAACTTGGTCACCGGGCGGTGGTCGGGGCGGGGCGCAAAGCCTGCGTACCCGTCGACCAGCTCCGGGTCGGCGGTCAGCGTCGAGCGCATCGACTCGGCGTACTCGGCCCAGTCGGTGGCGCAGTGCAGCGTCCCGCCGCCGGCCAGCCGGGACCGCAGCAACGCCACGTGCTCCGGCTGGATGATGCGCCGCTTGTGGTGCCGCGACTTGGGCCACGGGTCGGGAAAGAACACGTGCACCGCGTCCAGACAGCGCTCCGGCATGGCCCGGACCAGGTCCAGCGCGTCACCCTGGGCGACCCGGACGTTGCCCAGGCCGTCCCGCTGCACCAGGTCGAGCAGGTGGGCGATGCCCGGGGTGTGCACCTCGACCGCGAGGTAGTCCCGGTCCGGGTCGGCGGCGGCCATCGCCGCGGTGGCGTCACCCATCCCCGAGCCGATCTCCAGCACCACCGGCGCACCGCGACCGAAGAACCCGGCCGGATCGACCGGCCCGTCGAGGTCGGCGATCTCGATCCCGTACGCCGGCCAGAGCCGGGCCAGCGCGTCGGTCTGCCGGCTGCTCATCCGGCCCCGACGGGGATGGAAGGTGCGGATCCGGGTGGCCGACGGGGCCACCGGGACGGCGGGGTTCTGGTCGATGGAGGTCACAGCGACCCGAGCGTACGCGACGGTTCCGCCGTATCGGATGTGCCGTCGGTCGGGGGGTGAGACGATTCATCCCGTACGGCAGGTCGGCGTCCGGGTCGTCCGGCGCTGCCCTGGGCGCCGGGAGGGGGACATGGTGGCGATCGCGCTGTACCGCACCGCGCTGGCGGTCGCCGTCGGTGCCCTCGCCCCCGCGCTCTGGCACGCCGCCCCGGTCTCCGCTGCTCCGCCCATCTCGGCCGTCCCGGTCTCCGCTGTCCCGGTTGCGGCTGTCCCGCCGGCTGTGCCGTTGCTCGCTGGTCCGCCCCTGCTGTTGGCCGGGCCGGTCGTCGGCCCGGCGGTCGCTGCTGCGGCCCCCGGCCCGGGGCAACCCGCGCCGGACCAGGGCGGAGATCCGCAACCACCGCCCGGCGTGGTCTTCGTCGAGGTGACCCCGGGCACCGTCGAGCCTGGCTATCTGGTCGGCATCGAGGCGAGCTGTCACGACAACTCGATCCCGGCGACAGTCGTCTCGGACGCCTTCGGTCGGGTCCAGGTGCAGCCGCAGCACGGACGGCTCACCGCCGCCCCGATGGTCAGGGACCGGGTCCGGCCCGGCAACTACCGGATCAAGCTGGAATGTCCCGACGGGGCGACCGCCTCGACGGCGCTCCAGGTGGTCAAGAAGGTCAAGCCCAGCCCTGGTCCGCACACCGGCTTCGGCGGTGCGGCGGACGGCGGGTTGCCCGGCGGACTGCTGGTGCCCGGCGGGTTGGCGCTGACCATCGCCGGGGCCGTCGTCGGGATCGTGGCGGCCCGCCGGCCGCGTGGCGTCGCCGGGAGCTGACCATGCCCCCACCGCCCGTCCCCTCAGGCCCCCGTAACGGTCCGTTCCGACCGTCCCCCGGCCCGAACCCGCAGCACCACGACCCGGTCCGGCTACCCGGTGGCCAGGCGTCGCCGGGCGGCCCGGTGCCACCCCGCAGCGGTCCGTTCCCGCCACCCGGTGGGCTGATCCCGCCGGGTGTCGCTGCGTTCCCGCCGCGTGGTGGCCCGTTCCCACCGCCCGGTGGGCCGACGGCGCAGCCGGGCGTCCCCGGGCCGGCGGCGTCGCCCGGGGGCCCGGCGTCGACCCGCAGTCCCTGGTCGGTGCCGCTGGCCGTGCTGCTGGTGCTGCTGGGTGTCTTCGCCACCGGGGCCGGGCTGGGTCGTACGGTCGGGCCACTGGACCGGACCGACACGACGGCGCAGCGTCCGGCGGCCGGTGCCCGGCAGAGCCCCACGCCGGGCGGCCTGCCGGCCAGCCGACCGGTCCGGCTCACCGTTCCGACGATCAAGGTGGCCGCCCCGGTGGCCCCGGTCGGTCAGGCCCGGGACGGGTCGATCGACGTCCCGCCGCTGGACCGGCACCAGGAGACCGGCTGGTACGACCGGGGTCCGACCCCCGGCGAGCCGGGCCGGGCGATCATCGTCGGCCACGTCGACTCGAAGGACGGGCCGTCGGTCTTCTACGACCTGCGCAAACTCAAGCCAGGTGATCGGATCGAGGTGACCCGCGACGACCGCCGGGTGGTGGTGTTCCGGGTCGACTCGGTGGAGTTCTTCGACAAGTCGGCCCTGCCCGCCGACCGGGTCTACGGCGACAGCGGAGCGCCGGCCCTGCGGTTGATCACCTGTGGTGGCCAGTGGATCGGCGGGCGTACCGGCTACGCCGACAACGTCATCGCCTTCGCCTCGCTGGCCGAGACCCGCTCACCCTGACCCCCGCTCACCCTGACCCCCGCGCCCCGCCGCGCCGGCCGGGTCCGCCGCCTGACCGGGGCACGGCCGGGACCGCCCACCCCGACCGGTCGTGGCCGGGGTGTGCGCCCGATATTGCGGGGACGCCGTCGGGCGGCGGTGGCAGGATCGGCGCGGTGACGGCGGACGTGGTGCGGCAGGCGTTCAGGTGGATCGAGTCGGTGGCGGTGCCCGCCGAGGGCGGTCTGGGGTGGCAGGAGGCGGGTGAACGCTTCGACGACCTCTATGCCGGGACCGCCGGGGTGCTGCTCGGCTGTGCCGAGGCCACGGCCACCGGCCGCCACCCGGCCGATGGGCCCGTCGTCACCACGACCGACGGCGTCGCCACCGCAGCGGGGTCGGCGCTCGGCCGGGTCGCGGCCGGGGCCCGGGGTCGGCTGGTGCATCTTGCCCGGCACGAGCCGGACGCCGCGACGATGCCCGACGACGGGCTGTTCGGCGGCTGGGCCGGGGTGGCGGTCGCGTTGCGCGCCTGGGGCCGGGTCTCCGGCGACCGGGTGGCCCTCGACACCGCCGCATCGGTGACGGTCCGGATAGCCGAGCGGCTGCTGCGCCGTCCGGTGGACCCGGGCCGGTGTTCCGATGTCATCTCCGGCGACGCCGGCATCCTGCTGGCCCTCCTCGACGCCCTCGACGATGACGCCGATCCGGTGGTGGCGCAGGCGGCCCACGTCCTGGCCGACGGGCTGGTGGGGTTGGCCGAGGACCGGCCCGACGGCCTGCACTGGCGGATGCGGGCGGGCGACGAGCGCCTCATGCCCGGCTTCTCCCACGGCACGGCCGGCGTCGCCTACGTCCTGGCCACAGCCGGCGACTCCCTGCGTCGCGACGATCTGCGCGATATCGCCGTGCGCGCCGCCGACGGACTGTTGGCCCTGGGGCGCCGCCCCGGCGGGTGGGCGCTGCCGCTGCTGGTTCCGCCCCGCCCGGACCGTCCGGCGGTCACCTTCGGCTGGTGCCACGGCCCGACCGGCACGGTACGACTCTTCGCCCTCCTCGACGCCGTCGACCCGCAGCCCCGCTGGCGGCTGGCCGTCGAGGAATGCCTGGGGGCGCTGCGCGACAGCCGTCTCCCGCAGCGGCTCTACCCGGGGTACTGGGACAATCTCGCCCGCTGCTGCGGCACCGCCGGGGTCGGCCAGATGCTGGTCGACCGCTTCCAGGATGCCGGCGACCCCGCCCTGCTCACCTGGGCCGACACGCTCGCCGAGGACGTTCTCGCCCGTACCGTGTCCACCTCGGCGGGCGTCACCTGGTCGAACACCGAGCACACCAGGACCCCGCCGCAGCTGCCGCCGGAGCCCGGCTTCATGCAGGGTGCCGCCGGCATCGCCGGCTGGCTCGCCCGGCTGGCCGCCCCCGCCACCGCCCCCGTCCTGCCCTGGATCTGAGCCGCCCGCCGGCGACCGCCGCGGGCGGTATCGCCGGTCAGCCCTTGCCGGTCACCTGCTGGACCACCTCGAACTCCAGCAGCGTCGCGCCGGAGGCGACCGGCCGCCGCTGCTCGCCGCCCTCGCCGGCATGTGCGGCCCGGGACGACCCGGCGGCCCATGCCTGGTACGCCTCCTCCGTCTCCCACCGGGTGTAGACGAAGTAGCGGCTCTCCCCGGCGACCGGGCGCAGCAGCTCGAAGCCGAGGAAACCCGGGGAATTCTCCACCGCGCCAGCCCGAGCGGCGAACCGCTTCTCCAACTCCTCGCCGGCACCGGGCGGGACGTCGATCGCGTTGATCTTCACGACTGCCATCCCACCACCCTAGCCCCGCCCCTGCGGCCGGACCGTCCGGCGGCCAGCCTGGCCGTACGCCGTCGGTGGTGCCCGCGCGACGCGGAGTTGCCGTGCAGGATGCGGCGGGCGGACCCGGGGCGGCGCGTGGCGCGCGGGCTGCGGGGCGTGGGCGCATGCCGAGCGCGGGGAGACGCGCCTCCGGCGGGGGGAGCGCGGAGCGCACGCGGCTTTGTGGAGAGTTGTTGTCGCCAGGGGCGCAACAACTCTCCACAATCCGCCTGCGTCGCCCGGTCGCCGGCCGGCCGGATGGCGGGCGGGGGCGGGCAGCCGCCGGCAGAGTGGTGGGGGAGAGGCGCGGCCGGCGCGGGACGGTCAGTCGGCGGGCGGGCGGGCCCAGGTCAGGAAGCAGTCGGTCAGGTCGGCCTGGCGACCGCTGTCGAGTCGCGTCAGGTGGTCGGTCGCCTCCACCGACAACCGGGACAGCAGGATCAACAGGCCCGGCCGGTCGCCGTCGTACCTCGCGAGGAGCGCGAGTTTCGCCTCGCCGCACGGCCAGGGCCGTGCGGCGACCCGGCGCCGGTGATCCGGCCCGGCCCCCGGTAGGCCTGGAGCGTGGCGTGGCTTCGTCGACCGCGCCAAGACATCCCACCCCCGATAGGCGGCAGCGGCACGCAGGGACGCCCCGGGCGGGGCACGCCCTGACAGGAGGGGGCGCCCCCATAGGCGGGAGCCGGAACCGTTGGCGGCGCTGCCCCGGGGCGGGTCAAGGTGCGTCGACAGCTGGTTGGTCGGTGTCGACCACGATCGGGGCATGGTCGGAGGGGCCTTTGCCCTTGCGGGCCTCCCGGTCGACGTACGCGGCGTGGACCGTCGCGGCCAGCGGCGCGGACGCGTACACCAGATCGATGCGCATGCCCTTGTTCTGGTGGAACATGCCGGCCCGGTAGTCCCAGTAGGTGTATGGGTGCGGGCCCTTCATCGGGGTGGGCACCACGTCGCTGAGCCCGAGGTCGCGCAGGGCGGCCAGGGCGGCCCGCTCGGCGGGGGTGACATGCGTGGAGGTGACGAAGAGCGCCGGGTCCCAGACGTCGGCGTCGGTCGGGGCGACGTTGAAGTCCCCGCAGACGGCGACCGGCCCACCGGCGGCCACCTCCGGTTCCAGGGCGTCCCGCAGCGCCGCGAACCAGGCCAGCTTGTACGCGTAGTGCGGGTCGTCGACCGCCCGGCCGTTCGGGACGTACACCGACCAGATCCGGACCCCGGCGCAGGTGGCGGAGATGGCGCGGGCCTCGGGCTGCGGAAAGCCCGGTTCGCCGGGGAAGCCGACGGTGACGTCGGTCAGGCCGACGCGGGACAGGATCGCCACCCCGTTCCACCGGCCGTCGCTGTGGCTGGCCACCTCGTAGCCCAGCTCACCGACCTCGGCGACCGGGAAGGCCCCGTCCGGGCACTTGGTCTCCTGGAGGCAGACCACGTCGGGGGTGGTGCCGGCGAGCCAGTCCAGCAGCCGGGGGAGGCGGGCCTTCACCGAGTTCACGTTCCAGGTCGCCAGGCGCATGTGCCCAGCCTGCCGCATCCCGGCCCGCCCCGCCGGGCAGCGGAGTCGGCGTGGTCACCGGCTCCCCGCCGCTGCGGGCTCCGCGCACCGCCGATCCTGGCGGCGCAGGGGCTCGCCGATCCTGGCGGCGCGGGGGCTCGCCGGGCCGCCCTCGGCGTGCCGGTACCTCGGGGATGACCGGGCGGCGGCGTCCCGGGTCGGGTCGCCGCCGCCGTGGTACGGGTGGGTCAGGTGCCCGGGGTGTCGCCCGGTCGGGTCTGCTCGGCGAGGAAGCGTTCCAGCTCGGCGCCCAGCTCGTCGGCGGTGGGCAGCGGGCCGGTCTCGGCGGCCAGCAGGTTCTTCTCGCCCCGTCCCCGGGCGAACGCGTCGTACTGCTCCTCCAGGGCGGTGACCAGTGCGGCGGCCTCGTCGGTCTGGGCGACCTGCCGGTCGATCTCGACCCGGACCACCTCGGCGGCGGAGCGGAGGCTGTCGTTGGGCAGCAGCAGGCCGGTGCTGCGCGACACCGAGGAGAGCAGCACCTCGGCGGCGGCCGGGTACTCGGTCTGCGCGACGTAGTGCGGCACGTGGGCGGAGAACCCGAGGGCGTCCCGGCCGGCCTGGCCGAGCCGGTATTCCAGCAGGTGCCCGACGCTGCCCGGGACCTGCACCCGCTGCAACCACGGCTCGTAGCCGGAGATCAGTTCCCGGCGGGTGGCGTGTGCGGTGACCCCGGTGGGTCGGGTGTGCGGCACGGCCATCGGGATCGAGTTGAGCCCGACGGTGAGCCGGACGTCGAGTCGGGCGGCCACCGCGCTGACCGCCGCCACGAAACGCTCCCACTGCAGGTCCGGCTCCGGGCCGGTGAGCAGGAGGAACGGTGTCTCGTCGTCGTCGTGCAGCAGGTGCAGGGCAAGCTCGGGGGCGTCGTAGTCCTCCCAGTGGTCCTCGACGAAGGTCATCACCGGGCGGCGGGACCGGTAGTCGAAGAGCTGGTCGACGTCGAAGGTGGCGATCGTGCGGGCGTCCAGCGAGGTGAGCAGCTGCTCGCGGGCCAGCCGACTGGCGTTGCCGGCGTCGACGAAGCCGGTGAGCGCCTGGATCAGCACCGGCTGGCCGAGGTCGGGCAGATCGTCGGTGAGCTCGTAGAGCTCGTGTGGGTCGAGCACCGGTCGGACCTCCTGAGGAAACACGCGCGTACGGGCGACCGTGCGCGGACGGCACCCGGTTCGGGGAACGTACCTGTCGGCGTCATCCATTCCAGCACTGGGCGTGTCGTGACCGATCCGGCTATCAAACCCGGAGGAAGCCACCAATTCGCCGATAGTGCCGGGGCGACTCGGTCGGATGGTTCCGGCCTGTCACCCGAAAGGCGGACATAGTGGATCATGCGGCCGGCCGCGGCGCTCTGGGCGGTTGACCACGCGGGACGACGTTGCCCGGATTTCCTGACCGTAATGCCTGTTGCGGGAGGTCTGTCACCCTGGCCGCGCGTCCACGACGGGTGTCCCACCCGTAGGTGCGCGATTGTGATGAGGGCCACCCTGTGACGGTGGGTCACCGGATAGGAGCGTGTCTAGCCTCGGCGGATGCGTGACGACGACACCATCGACGACCAGGTCGCCCCCAAGGGCATGACTGGCCGTTCGGACGACACCCCCTCGTCCGTTCAGGTCGGCGTTCTCGATGAACCCCGCTCCTTCCGTACCCGCCTCGGCGGGCTCCTTAACCTCCGACGCCGCCCGGTGCGTACCCGGGTGGCCCTCGCCGCCGGGGTGCTCTGCTGCCTCGGCGCGACCGCCGTCGCCGGCGCACAGGCCCTGCCGGACGAGCCGACCGCCGACCGGGCCGGCACCGAGGCGGCGCTCGCCGAGCGCAGCCGGCAGGCCGCCTCCCGCGCCGAGATCCGTACCCCGGTCACCATCGTTCCCGGCACCCCCACCGCCAGCCCGACCGTCGCCAGCCCGACGGCCGCCGCCCCGACGCCGACCGCGACCAGGACCATCAGGCCCAAGCCCCGCCCCAAGCCCACGCCGAAGCCGAAACCGAAGCGGATCGTCCCGGTGGCCGGTCTCGACCAGGCCCAGATGGACAACGCCAAGGAGATCGTCAAGGCCGGGCGGGCGATGGGTGTGCCCCGCCGGGCCCTGATCATCGCGGTGGCCACCGCGATGCAGGAGAGCAACCTCTACAACTACGCCAGCGGCGTGCTGCCCGAGTCGCAGAACTACCCGCACCAGGCGATCGGCTGGGACCACGACTCGGTCGGGCTGTTCCAGCAGCGGCCCAGCAGCGGCTGGGGCGAGGTCGGTCAGCTGATGGACCCGGCGTTCGCCACCCGGGCGTTCCTCACCGCGCTGCTGGCGATTCCCGGCTGGGAGGACCTGCCGTTGACCGTCGCCGCGCAGGCCGTGCAGATCTCGGCCTACCCGGACCTCTACGCCCAGCACGAGTGGCGGGCCACCGAGGTGGTCGGCGCCATCCTGGTCTGAGCCACCCCCGTCCGGCCGGAGCGGAATCCGCCCCGGTGACCCGGCCCGCCCGAGCCCGGCTCGGGCGGGCCGGTCCCGTTCGTCCCGTCCTGCGGGCCCGGGCCGTGCGGGGCGGTCGGGTCCGTTCGGGGCGAAACCGGTCGGTGGTTATCCTCGACCGGACACAGTGGACGGTTGGCGGTTGCTCGAATCGGGTACACATGACGCAGGACACCCGATCGGAGGACGACATGTCAGCACTGATGCAGCGGATCAGCGCCTTCCTGCGCTCGCCCAAGGGGCAGCAGTTGGTCGACCGGGGTCGGCGCGAGCTGGCCAAGCCGGAGAACCAGGCGCGGCTCAAGCAGGCTGCCAGCAAGCTGTCGGGTCGCCGCCGCTGACCGCCCCTGAACCGATTCCACCCCCGGGAGCCTTTGTGACCGACGCCGTGCCTGTCGACGACGAACCGACCGTCCCCACGCCGCCGGTCCGGGCCGACACACCGGCGGTCCCCGCGCCGCCGCCCGCCGCCCCGACGGCCGCGCCACCACCGGCGGCCCCGGGAACGGCTGTCGCAGCGGTGCCGGGGGTGGCTGTCACGGCGGTGCCGGGAGCACCGGCGGGTGACCCGGGTGACGCCCCCGAGGCGCCGCCGGCCCGGCTCTGGGACCGGATGCGGGAAGATCCGCAGTACGCCCCGGAGCACCTGGCCCTGGAGGCGGTCCGCCGGCTCGGCCCGGAGGCGGCGCAGTGGCTCGCCAGGGCGCGGGCGGGACGACCCGACGCGACCGCCGACCAGTTGGCCGAGCAGGCGATCCGGCGCTTCGTCAACCGGGCCCGGCTCTCCGGGGCGGTCTCCGGCGCGGCGGGGCTACCGGGTGCCGTCATCGACGTCGGGGTGCTGGCCTGGACCCAGGCCCGCCTGGTGTTGCACGTCGCCGCCGCGTACGGGGTGGACCCTGAGCACCCGGACCGGGCCACCGACCTGCTCGTCCTGCAGAAGGTGCACAAGGCGGCCGAGACGGCCCGGCTGGCGCTGGGCGTCGCGGCCGGTCGGGAGCGGGCCGGTGCGCTGTTCGGCCACGCGGCCCAGAACCCGCTGGGGCGGGTGATGCTGCAACTGGGCGTCCGGCTGGCCCGGATGGCCGGGGTGCGGGCGGCGAAGCGGGTCTTCGCCAAGGTCGTCCCCGGGGCCGCGATCATCCTCGGCACCTGGGCCAACTCGTCGGCCACCAAGGATCTCGCCGAGCGCGCCCAGACGCTCTACCGGGAACACCGGGGCGGGGTGCCCCAACCGCGTCGCCCCTGATCAGTGGGCATACCGGGTCCGGCCCGGCGGCTGCCCGGGTGGCTCACAGTCGCCAGCCGGCCGCCGGGAAGGTCGCGTCGGCGAGCCGGTTCTGCCCGGCGACGTTGGGGTGGAACCAGTCCAGCGCGTTGACCTCGTCCAGGCTGAACCGCACCCGGTGCACCGCGCCGCCGTCGTAGCGGCACCGCGACCCGTACGCCCGGCAGGCCGCCTTGAGTTGGCTGTTGTACGCGTCGATCCGTTCGGCGAAGCGGGTCCGGCGGTCCCGGTCGGCCTTGGCGTCCGAGGTGGGGTTGGCCAGCAGGGCCGGGCAGATGCCGGTCTTCCAGATCCGCACCGCGCGGGACTCGGTGTGCCCGATCTCCCAGAGCCGGTTCAGGTCGGGGACGCTGGCCACCAGCACCCGGGCCTTGGGGCGGCCCTCGCGCAGCACCCGCAGCGCCCGGTCGACCTGGCTGCGGAAGGTGGCCGTGGAGGTCATCGCGTCGATGTCGTCGCGGCAGGCGTCGTTGGCGCCGATCAGCACCGTCACGTAGTCGGCCTTGTCCTTGACGGCGGCGCCGGCCTGCCCGGCGAGGGCCTCGGCACGGGCACCCGGCACGGCGTGGTTGCGGGCCCGGTTGCGGATCGACGCGTCGGCGTCGAGCAGCCGCCGGTAGTGGCTCTCCACCCGGATGCCGTCCCCGGTGGACCAGGAGTTGCGTTGGCACGAGGTGAGCACCAGGCAGGAACCGAAACCGGTGGTGATCGAGTCACCGAGAGCGGCCATCGTGGTGGGCAGGCCGGTCGGTGTCGACCCGCTCTTCGTCGGGCGGGGCGACGCCCCGCCACCCTCCTCGCAGGCGAGCGCGACCAGCGCGAACAGGCAGGCCACGGCGGCGACCCAGCGTCGAGGCATGCGTCTTCCCCCGGTCAGACAGCGCAGAGCGACAGCCCGGTCACTCTACGGGCCAGGTGCGGTGCTACGGCCCGGTCGTGTCGACTTCCGGGCAGATTAAATAGCTGGAAACATGAATCTGGTACGAGTGTGTAAGACACCCGTCGTGATCCGGGCGTCGGGGCCGGTTAACGGTGTCCGTGCCGGGGTAGCCCCAGACGATGACGAGATCGCAGCCCCGGCGTGCCCGTGGCACGGTCGGCCACGCCTACAGCGCGTTGAACCTCCGACTGACGCTTGCCCTGTTCGGCCTGGTGAGCATGGCCGTCTTCGCGGTCGGCGCGTTCTGGGCCGGGCTGGCCTGGCTGGGTGTGCTCTGCGCGCTGTTCGCCGTCGTGGCGGTCGTCGACCTGGTCGTCATCCAGCGCCGCCGTGCCGCCCGCCGCCAAGAGCAGCCGGGCGCGCGGCACTCACTCTTCGAGTGACAGGAGTACGAGATGCCCATCGCCACCACCAACCCCGCCACCGGGCAGGTGCTCAAGTCGTACGAGCCGATGTCGGCCGAGCAGATCGACGCCGCCATCGACCGGGCCGACCTGGCGTTCCGGGACCTGCGCCGCACCACGGTCGCCCAGCGGGCGCAGTGGATGAACACCGCCGCGGACCTGCTCGACGCCGAACGCGACGACACCGCCCGGCTGATGACCACCGAGATGGGCAAGACCTACACGGCAGCGAAGGCCGAGGTCACCAAGTGCGCGACCGCCTGCCGGTTCTATGCCGCGCACGCGGAACGGATGCTCGCCGACGAGCCCGCCGACGCCGCCGCGGTGAAGGCCAGGCGGGCGTACGTCCGCTACCAGCCGATCGGGGCGGTGCTCGCGGTGATGCCGTGGAACTTCCCGCTCTGGCAGGTGCTGCGGTTCGCCGCGCCGGCCCTGATGGCCGGGAACACCGGCCTGCTCAAGCACGCCTCCAACGTGCCGCAGACCGCGCTCTACCTGGAGGACGTGTTCCGCCGGGCCGGCTTCCCCGAGGGCGCGTTCACCACCCTGCTGGTCGGCTCCGACGCCGTCGACCGGATCCTCGCCGACCCCCGGGTCCGGGCGGCGACGCTGACCGGCAGCGAGGGCGCGGGCCGCTCGATCGCCCAGATCGCCGGCCGGGAGCTGAAGAAGACCGTGCTGGAGCTGGGCGGCAGCGACCCGTTCGTGGTGATGCCCTCGGCCGACCTGGACCGGGCCGCCGAGGTGGCCACCACCGCCCGCTGCCAGAACAACGGCCAGTCCTGCATCGCCGCCAAGCGGTTCATCGTGCACACCGACGTCTTCGACGCCTTCGCCGGGAAGTTCGCCGCGAACATGGCCGCGCTGCGGGTCGGCGACCCGATGGACGCCGACACCGACGTCGGCCCGCTGGCCAGCGAGAGCGGCCGGGACGAGATCCACGCCCAGGTGCAGGACGCGGTGGCGCACGGCGCGACGGTGCTCTGCGGCGGCGAGAAGCCGACCGGCGACGGCTGGTTCTATCCGCCGACCGTGGTCACCGACCTGAACCCGCAGATGCGGATGTGGGCCGAGGAGGTCTTCGGGCCGGTCGCCGGGCTCTACCGGGTGTCGTCGTACGACGAGGCGGTCGAGGTGGCCAACGGCACGCCCTTCGGGTTGGGCGCGAACGCCTGGACCACCGACCCGGCCGAGCAGGAGCGGTTCGCCACCGACCTGGACGCCGGCAACGTCTTCGTCAACGGCATGACCACCTCGTACCCGGAGCTGCCCTTCGGCGGGGTGAAGAACTCCGGCTACGGCCGGGAGCTGTCGGCGCTGGGGATGCGGGAGTTCTGCAACACCAAGACCGTCTGGGTGGGGGAGGGTGCCGCCACCGCCGGGGCCGGCGCGCACGCCGAGTGACCCCGCGTCGCCGCCACCCGGGCCGGGCGGCGGAAGCCTGCGCCGGCCAAGTCGGCGCGGGTGAGCTTTAACCGGGCACCGTCATGGGTACGGAAGGACGCCATGACGGTGTTCGGCTTCCACGCCTCCCACGAGCAGATCCATCCGAGTCGCCTGCTGGAGGCGGTGGTGCACGCCGAACGCGCCGGATTCGACGCCGCGATGTCGTCGGACCACTTCTCGCCGTGGAGCACCCGGCAGGGCCAGTCCGGGTTCGCCTGGTCCTGGCTGGGGGCCGCGCTGCAGGCCACCGGGCTGCCGTTCGGGGTGGTCAACGCCCCCGGCCAGCGCTACCACCCGGCGATCATCGCGCAGGCCATCGGCACCCTCGGCGCGATGTACCCGGGCCGGTTCTGGGCGGCGCTGGGCACCGGCGAGGCGAGCAACGAGCACATCACCGGCGACGGCTGGCCGCGTAAGGACGTGCGTACCGCCCGGCTGCGGGAGTGCGTCGAGGTGATCCGGGCGCTGCTGGCCGGCGAGGAGGTCAGCCACGACGGCCTGGTCCGGGTGGACCGGGCGAAGCTGTGGACCCGGCCCGAGGAACCCCCGGCGCTGATCGGGGCGGCGGTCAGCGTGGCCACCGCCCGGTGGTGCGCCGAGTGGGCGGACGGGCTGATCACCGTGAACGCGCCGACCGCGCACCTGCGCGAGATGATCGACGCCTACCGGGACGCCGGTGGGCGGGGACCGGTGCACCTGCAGGTGCACGTGAGCTGGGCGCCGGAGCAGGCCGAGGCGGAGGCGATCGCGTACGAGCAGTGGCGCAGCAACATCTTCCCGCCGCCGGTCTGCTGGGACCTGGACACCGCAGAGCACTTCGACGCGGTCAGTGAGCGGGTGCCGCTGGAGCAGGTCACCGAGGTGGTGAACGTGTCGTCGGATCTGGGCCGGCACGTGGGCTGGCTCGAGGAGTACCTGTCGCTGGGCGTCGACCAGATCGCCCTGCACCACGTCGGGCAGGAGCAGCGCGCCTTCATCGACACGTTCGGCGCGGAGGTGCTGCCGAAGCTGCGCGCCGCCGGGTGATCACCCCGGCCGGGTCGTACCCCTAGGCTCGTACCCCATGGAAGCTCTGTTCGAGGTCGTGGTCTTCCTGGCCATCGCGACCTTCGGTGCCGCGCTGGCCCGCAAGCTGGGCCTGCTCGCGCCGATCCTGCTGGTGGTGCTGGGCCTCGGGCTGTCCTTCCTGCCGGGGTTCCCGCACGTCCGGCTCGACCCCGACCTGGTGCTGGTGGGCATCCTGCCGCCGCTGCTCTACGTGGCGGCGTTGGGCACGTCGGTGCCGGCGTTCCGGCTCAGCCTGCGGCCGATCCTGCTGCTCGCGGTGGGTCTGGTCATCTTCACCGCCTTCGTGGTGGGCACGGTGGTGCACCTGTTCCTGCCCGACCTGCCGTACGCGATCTGTGTGGCGTTGGGTGCGGTGGTGGCCCCGCCGGACGCGATCGCCGCGACCGCGGTGGCCCGGCGGGTGGGTCTGCCCCGGCGGGTGGTGACCATCCTGGAGGGGGAGAGCCTGGTCAACGACGCCACCGCGCTGGTGCTGCTGCGGGTGGCGATCGTCGCGGCCACCGCCAGCGCCGGCTCGGTGAGCTTCGGGTACGTCGCGCAGGAGGTGGTGGTCGCCACCGGCGGCGGGGTGCTGGTCGGGTTGCTGGGCGTGGTGGTCTTCGGCTACCTGCACAAGCGGACCACCGACCCGCTGCTGGACAACGCGCTGTCGCTGATCGTGCCGTTCGCGGTGGTCTTCGCCGCCGAGGAGATCCACGCCTCCGGGGTGGTGGCGGTGGTGGTCACCGGGTTGGGGATCGGCCACAAGATGCCGCTGCTGCTGTCGGCCGCCTCCCGGTTGCAGACCGGCGCGTTCTGGCGGCTGGTGCAGTTCCTGCTGGAAGGGCTGGTCTTCCTGCTGGTCGGCCTGCAACTGCCCGAGGTGCTGCGGGATCTCGACGAGCCGACCGGGCGGCTGGTGGGGATCACCGCGGCGGTGCTGGCGGCGGTCTTCCTGACCCGGTTCGTCTGGGTCTTCCCCGCCACCTACCTGGCCCGGCTGGTGCCCCGGGTCCGGCAGCGCGACCCGGGCCCGCCGGTGCAGTTTCCGATCGTCATCGGCTGGGCCGGGATGCGCGGGGTGGTGACCCTGGCCGCCGCGCTGGGTCTGCCGCTGACCCTGGCCGGGGAACAGCCCTACCAGCGGGCACTGTTCATCTGGCTGGCCTTCGCGGTGATCATGGCGACCCTGCTCGGCCAGGGCGCGACCCTGCCGTGGCTGGCCCGCCGGTTGAAACTGCCCCCGGACGACCCGGTGGCCGACGCGCTCTCCGCCGCGACGGTGCAGCAGCAGGCCGGGCGGGCGGCCCGGGAGAAGCTGGACGCGTTGGCCGACGGTGCGCCGCCGGCCGTGGTGGAGCGGTTACGCGGGCTGGTGCAGAGCCGCACCAACCTGGCCTGGGAACGGCTCGGTGGCAGCGACCGGGAGACCCCGTCGCAGGCGTACGGTCGGCTGCGGCAGGAGATGATCGACGCCGAGCGGGAGGTCTTCCGGGCCGCCCGCGACGAGGGACGGATTCCCGAGGAGGTGCTGGTGCGGGCCTACCGTGACCTTGACCTGGAGGAGTCGTTGTTGCGACGGGAGAGCGACTGATGAGCTGTGCGCACCTGACCGGGGCGGGGACCGCCGAGCCGACCGTCACCGACGCCTGCCCGGAGTGCGTGGCCGTCGGCAACGACAACTGGGTGCACCTGCGGTCGTGTGTGGAGTGTGGGCAGGTGGGGTGCTGTGACTCGTCGCCGTACCAGCACGCGACCAAGCACTTCGAGTCGACCGGGCACCCAGTGATGCGCTCGATCCAGCCGGGGGAGTCCTGGCGCTGGTGCTTCCTCGACGAGGAGATCGGCTGACCGGGTGGCTGAAGCGGGAGCGGCTGGGCGGGTGGTCGCGGCGGTATGACGTAACCGCTATTCGACCCGGGTCCGACCGACCACATAACATCGGTGAACTTCTATCGATGGAGGTCGGATGATTCGACGACGACAGTTCTCGCGTACCGCCGGGACCCTGTTGGCGCTGGTGCTCGCGGCGACCGGCGCGGTCACCTCCGTCGGCACCACCGCGTCGGCGGCCGTCCGGACGGTCTACTACGACGCGAGCCGGGCCGGCGAGTTCCGCACCAACTTCGACCAGGCCGCGACGATCTGGAACAGCTCGGTGGGCAACGTCCGGCTGGTCGCCCGCACGCCCGGCAACATCACCATCTACGTCGACACGGGCTGGCCCCGGGCGCAGACCACCAGCCTCGGCAACGGTCGGGTCTGGATGGGCACCCAGGCCGTCGACCAGGGCTACGACCGGACCCGGATCGCCACCCACGAGATCGGCCACATCCTCGGCCTGCCGGACAACCGGACCGGCCTGTGCACCGACCTCATGTCGGGCAGCAGCGCCCCGGTCTCCTGCCGCAACGCCAAGCCCAGCGCCGCCGAGGCGTCCCGGGTCAACTCGCTGTTCGCCGGAGGGTTCGCCGCACCGGACGTGGACGCCAGCTACGTCTGGACCGGCGGCGACGTCGCCGTGCCCGCCGCCGTCAGCGGCCTGCCCGGCTGAGTCCGGCCGGGTTCGAGCGCCCGCCTGTCGTGCCGTGACAGCGGGCGCTCGGCCCTGCTCGGCCCTGCTCGCCGCCGCGGCGGTGGGCCAGCAGGAGCGAATCCCGCAGACGAGAAATCGTGCCGAGGTTGCCGCGCTACCCAAGCGGGACGTCCTGGAGTTTCTGGTCCGACCTCTACGCGACGGCCTGCCGCTGGTGGTCGTTGCTGCTGGTCGCTGTCCTCGACGAGGCCAGGCTGAGCCACTCGGGCGTAGCGCTGATCGTCACCCTGCGTGAGCTTTAGGTGAGTATGACTGTCCTGGAACACGTATGCCTGTCGGTCATAAATATGACGGACAGGCATATACGTCTCGGGCCAAGGTGTGGGTGGAGGAGACGTGCATGCCCGGCCCGTAGCAGTCAGGTCTCGGTTGACCGCACGCTGTCCCGCCCGACTTGCCCGCACCAGACGGAACCGCTCGGACGGCAGTCCACCGCTCGGATCGCACTGCACTGCGCGGCTGGCTGGGGTAGGGCGCGAGGGGATGGTCAGGGTGCGGGGTGCTGGCGCAGCGCGGCGATGAACCAGTCCACGACGGGGGTCAGTGTGGGGGGTGGGGTCCAGCCGTTGACCGTGGCGAGGAGTTGGAAGTAGCGCTCGGTCCGGGGGTCGTTCGCGACCTCCAGGCGGGCCAGTAGCGCGCTGCGGTAACCGGCGTCGTCGACCCGGTCGAAGACCTCGCCGTACGCGGCGACCAGCGCGGCCACCACGTGGCCGGCGCGGGGCGACTCGGGGGTGATGCCGGCGGCGCGGGCCAGCTCGACGGTGTCGCGGACCCGGAAGGTGAGGTCACGGACCATCGCCACGACCTCGGGGTGGGCGTCGCCGACGGTCTCGTCGACGAATTCGTGGACGATGCGCCGACGTTCGGCGTCGGAGATCGTGGTCAGCTCGGGCATGGAACTCGTCTCCACTACTGGACCGGAGGGACGTCACGGGTGGGGCGTGGTGAGGGCTTGAGGGGGAGCGCCGGGCGGTCGGGGGACGACCGCCCGGCGCGCTCGGGCCCCGGGTGGCAGCCCGGGGCCCGAGGGTGGGAGTGCCGGTCAGGACACCGTGCAGGCGACGCCGTTGACGGTGATCAGGTCCGGCGACGGGTTGGCCAGCGTGCCGGTCTTGGCGAGCAGACCGAAGGTGATGCCGGCGCCCGGCGCGATCTTCGCGTTGTACGACTCGTTCTTAGCCGTCACGGTGGCCCCGGACTGGGTCACCTTGGCCGTCCACGCCTGGGTGACCTTCTGGTCGCCGTTGTAGGCGTACCGCAGGGTCCAGCCGTTGATCGCGGTGTCACCGGTGTTGCGCAGGACGACCTGGGTGTTGGAGCCGTCCGGCCAGGTGCCGTGCACCTGGTAGCTGACCGCGCAGGTGCGCGGGGCCACCGCCTTGGCCTCCCCCTGGTCGGCGAGGAACGACGCGAGCCAGGCCAGCGCCGAGTTCCAGTTGACCGCCACCTCGTTGGTCGAGTACGAGTTGATGTCGTCGACATAGCAGAACATCGGCGCGCAGTCCTTGAGCAGCTGGGCGACGAACGGGTCCTGCAGGGCGGCGTTCGGGCCACCGGCGAGCGAGCCGACCGGCGGGTTCGGCATGGCCGGGTTGAGCTGGTTGCCGAAGATCCGGCTGTGCTGGTTGCGCGCGTTCTGCTCGCCCCAGCCGGTCACGTACGACATGTTCAGCGCGTTGCGGCCGAGCAGGTAGTCGGTCGCCTGCACGGCGCCGTCCCGGTACTTCGCGTCCCGGGTCAGGTCGAACGCGGTGGCCAGCACGACCATGTTGTTGATGATGTTGCTGTTGCTGCCCCAGACGTAGCTTGCCGCCTCGCCCGGCACCGGCAGGCCGTACGCCTGGGCGTGCAGGGTGGTCAGGTAGTTGTCGGCGGCGGCGGTCACCGAGTCGCGGACCCGGGTCTTGTCGGCGGCCGGCAGGCCGTTCGGCACGGTGGCCAGGTCGAGCCGGCCGACCGCGCCCACGCTCTGCCAGCTGAACGCGCCGCCCGTGGCGAACACGTCGCCGGTGTGCTGGGGCGAGGCGGTCAGGTCGTCCAGGTACGCCTTCTTGCCGGTGGTCAGGTACAGCTCCACGGCCGCCCAGTAGAACTCGTCGGTGACGTTGGTGTCGTCGTACGCGCCGCCGCCGATGCCGTCGTTCGGGTCGGCGTAGACCGCCGGGTGCGCCTTCGCGGCGGCGTACGCGCTCGACGCGGCGGTGCCGCAGCGGGCGGCGAACGCCGCGTCGTACGGGGCGAACAGGCGCTGGCACTGCGCGGCGACGGCAGCCAGGTTCAGGGTGGCGGCGGTCGTCGGCGGGTGCAGCTCACGCGGCTGGGCGTCGTCCTGCGGGGCGAGCGGCAGGCCGGTCCACGCCTTGTCGTGGATCTTGTGGTGGACCATCCCGGACAGCGGCTTGCCGTCCGGCACCTGCATCCGGAGCAGGAACTCGATCTCCCAGCGGGCCTCGTCGAGGATGTCCGGCACCGCGTTGCCCCGCTCGGGCACCCGCAGCGTCGAGTCACCCAGTGCGGCGCCACCGGCGGCGGTCTCCGCCGTCTTGGTCCGCTCGAAGGCGCTCAGCAGCTGGTAGGCGGCGATACCGCCGTTGACCACGTACTTGCCGTGGTCGCCCGCGTCGTACCAGCCACCGCGCACGTCCAGCGAGTAGTCGCAGACGCCGGGCTGGCAGGGCACCTGCGTGTCGCCCTGGTTGGGGGCCACGCCGAGGTGGCCGGCCGGGCGGGCGTACTCCTCGCCGATCAGGTCACCGTCGATCTCGATGCCGCTGCGCTGGGCGTAGAAGAACTGCATCGCGTCGGCCCGCAGCCGGTCGTAGAGGTCGCCGGAGATGTCGAACGGGTGACTGGTCTCGCCGTCGGCGACCAGCGTGTAGCCGGTGCCGGGCGTGCGGAAGGACGAGAAGTCGACGGTCTGCACGTTCTGCCCGGAAGCGGCGTCGACCCCGCGCGGGGTGCTCTGGCCGCTGGCGACGACCGTGCCGGCGGCCGACTTGAGCTGCCAGGGCAGCGCCCCGGTCGACTCGGTCACCACGGTGGCGTTCTTCGGGCCGCCGGGCAGGTAGCCGACCTGGTTGACCCGGACCCGGGGGCCGGTGTCCGGCACGTACGGCGGGGCGGCCTCGCCACCGCGCAGCGAGACGTTGTCCAGGCAGATCCGCTGCTCGGCGGCGGCCCCGCCGACCTGGAAGATGAGCTGGGCGTTGGGGTTGTCGTCCGGGACGGTGAACGTCTGCTCGACCCGCTTGCTCGTCGGGGCGGCCACCGCCGGCACGCTCGCGTACGACGTGTAGGGGGCGCTGCCGAGCTGGAGCACGGCGTTGACGCTCAACCCGGGGGTGGCGGAGATGTCGAAGCTGAGCTTGTATTCGGCCCCGGCGTTGAGCCGGACCCCGTCGTGGCCGATGCCGGCGTCCCACGGGTTGGCCAGGCCGGCGGGGACGGTGACGCAGAGCCGGCCGTCGACGACGTCGAGCGGGCCGGTGCCGTAGGAGAACCAGGGCGAGACGCCCTCGCTGAAGTCGCCGTTGCTGATCTGCTCGGGCGCGTCCGGCGGGACTTCGGCGTGGGCCACGCCGGTGCCGGCGCCGGTGAGGATCAGGGTCGTCGCTGCCAATACCGCGAGATGCCGCCGACGTCGTCGGGTCAGGATCACGGGATTCCTTTCCGGGCGGAAGGACAGTGGTGGGGTGTGCCGTAGATGGTCATCACTGGGAGCGCTCCCAGCTATCAGCCAGATGTTTCCAGCGCGTCTCGTCCCTGTCAATCGATTCGACTGGATGACCTTCGGGCTGGTCGCAGCCGTCCGGATCGACGCCTGCGGTAGTGAGATTCGCCGCGCCACGCGCAGTCGTCCTGATCTCCTAGAGACAACAACGCCCTCCGCCTGGCAGGCTGCCACCCATGACCCTGAAGCTTCGTTCCGTCGGGACGAGCGACCGTGGGCTGATCCGCAGCGGAAACCAGGACGCCCTGCACTCCGGTGCCTGGCTCGTCGCCGTCGCCGACGGCATGGGCGGGATGGCGGCCGGCGACCTGGCCAGCCGGATCGCCATCGACGCGGTCGCCCCACTGGACGTGGAGACCCCCGAGGACGCCCTGGTGGCGGCGTTGCAGACCGGCATCGAGCTGGCCACCGCGCGGATCCACCAGGCGGTCGAGGAGGACCGGGAGCGGCAGGGCATGGGCACCACACTGACCGCCCTGCTCTTCTCCCGCACGGGCAGCTGCCTGGCGCTCGCGCACGTCGGTGACTCCCGGGCCTACCTGTTCCGCGAGGGCACCCTCAAGCAGGTCACCCGGGACGACACCTTCGTCCAGATGCTGGTCGACCAGGGCGTGATCAGCCCCGAGGAGGCGTCCAGCCACCCCCGGCGGGCCGTGGTCACCCAGGCGTTGCAGGGCGAGCAGGTCTCCCCGTCGTACGCGACGATGGTGCCCCGGGCCGGTGACCGCTGGCTGCTGTGCAGCGACGGCCTCTCCAACGTCGTCCGCCTGGAGACCCTCACCGAGGTGCTCCGGGAGACCCCCGACCGGGAGGCGTGCGCCCGCCGCCTGATCGACCTGGCGCTGCGGGCCGGCGGCCCCGACAACATCACCGTGCTCATCGCCGACGTCGTCGACGAGTGACAGCTCCGCCGCCCTGCGGCGTCGGCTCGGCGTCGTCCGGCGGTGCGTCGGCCCGGCGTCGTCCGGCGGTGCGTCGGCTCAGCGTCGGCGGTGCGTGGTGTGCCGGGTCGGGGTGGCCGTGGTCGGGTCCTCCGGCCAGGGATGGCGCGGATAGCGCCCGCGTAGTTCCCCGCGCACCTGCGGGTAGCCGGTGCGCCAGAACGACGCCAGGTCGGCGGTGACCGCGACCGGCCGGCCCGCAGGGGAGAGCAGGTGCAGCAGCACCGGCACCCGACCGTCGGCCAGCCGGGGCGCGTCCGCCCAGCCGAACGTCTCCTGGAGTTTCACCGCCAGCACCGGCGCCGCCGGATCGGCGTAGTCGACCCGGACCCGGGAGCCGCTGGGCACCTCGATGCGTTCCGGGGCCAGCTCGTCCAGCCGGCCCGCCTGCGGCCAGGGCAGCAGCCGACGCAGCGCCCCGGTCACGTCGATCCGGGCCAGGTCGGCACGGCGACGGGCGGCGGCCAGCTCCGGCCCGAGCCACCGGTCGGCGGCGGCGAGCAGCGCGGCGTCGGAGACCTCCGGCCAGTCCGCCCCCAACGCCTGCCGGCAGAACGCCAGCCGCTGGCGCAGCGTCCGGGCCGCCGGGGTCCAGGTCAGCAGGTCCAGGCCCACCTGGCGCAGCCCGTCGGCGAGGGCGGCGGCCAGCAGCTCCGACGCCGGCCGGGCCAGTGGGCGGCTGACCAGCTCGATCGCCCCGAGCCGGGTCACCTGCCGGGCCAGCACGTCGCCGTCGACCCAGCCGACCTCGCGTACCTCGGTCAGCAGCGGACCGCCGACCTCCCGGGCGGTCGCCTCGTCGACCGGGGCGGCCAACCGGACCCGGGCGGTCGGTGCGCCCGGCGACCGGTCGGCGACGGCGACGGCCAGCCAGTCCGTCCCGGCCAGCGCCGACCCGGCCGCCAGCTCCGCCCCGGTCCCACCCGCCATCAGGTACGACGTCCCGCCGGCCCGGCGCAGCCGGGCCAGCCGCTCCGGATAGGCCAGCCCCACCAGCAGCCCCGCCGCCAGGTCGTCCGGCAGCCGTGCGCCGATGTCGCCCCGCTCGGTGGTGGCGGGCAGGGCGGCGCGCAGCCGGCGTACCTCCGCACGCCAGCGGGCGGTGGCACCGGGATCGGTGTCGTCGCGCAGCCGCCGCCACCCGGCGGTGAGGTCGTCGTGCCGCCCGGCCAGTCCGTCCTCGGCGAGCAGGGCGACCAGTTCGGCGGCCCGGTCCCGGCCGACCCGGGCGGCGCCGTCGAGCAGGGCGCGACCCAGCCGGGGGTGGGTGCCGGTGGCGGCGATGGCCCGTCCCCGGGCGGTCACCCGACCGTCGGCGTCGATCGCGCCGAGGCTGGTCAACGTCTCCCGGGCGACGGTCAGCGCGGCGGGCGGCGGTGCGTCGGGCAGTGCCAGGCCGACGCCGTCGGGGCTGCCCCAGGCGGCCAGGTCCAGGGCGAAGCCGGTCAGGTCGGCGGTGGCGATCTCCGGCTCGGGCTGGGCGGCGAGCCGGCCGTGGGCGGCCTCGGACCAGCAACGGTAGACCACCCCCGGGGCCTGCCTGCCGGCCCGCCCGGCCCGCTGGGTCGCCGCGGCCCGGGACACCGCCACGGTGACCAGTGCGCCCAGCCCCCGGGACAGGTCGGTGCGGGCCACCCGGGCCAGGCCCGCGTCGACCACCACCCGGACCCCGGGCACGGTCAGGCTGCTCTCCGCGACGGAGGTGGCGAGCACCACCCGACGTCGTGCGGCCGGGCGCAACGCGGCGTCCTGTGCGGCGGCGGGCAGCCGCCCGTGTAGTGGCAGGACGGCCACCCGGTCGGTCAGGTCGGCCAACCGGCGGGCCACCGCCCCGATCTCGCCCGCCCCGGGCAGGAAGACCAGCAGGTCGCCGTCCTGCTCGTGCAGGGCCCGCCGGACGGTGGCGGCGACGTGGTCGAGCAGCAGCGGATCGACCCGTCCCGCGCCCGGCGGCGCGACCGGGCGCGGCGGCGGCGTCCAGACCCGGGCGACCGGGTGCAGGGCGGCGTCGGCGCGGACCACCGGGGCCGGCGTGTCGCCGCCGAGCAACGCGGCGAACCGGTCCGCCTCCGGGGTCGCCGACATGGCCACCAGCCACAGCTCGGGCCGCAGCGCCGCGCGGGCCTCCACGGTGAAGGCCAACGCGAGATCCGCGTCGAGCTGCCGCTCGTGACACTCGTCGAGCAGCACCGCGTCCACCCCGGGCAGCTCGGGGTCGCGCAGCAACCGGCGGACCAGCAGGCCGGTGGTGACCACCTCGATCCGGGTGGCCGGGCCGACCCGGCGGTCGCCGCGCACGGCGTACCCGACCCGGTCGCCGACCCGCTCGCCGAGCAGGTCGGCGATCCGTCGGGCCGCCGCGCGGGCGGCCACCCGGCGGGGCTGGGCGACCAGCACCCGACCGGGCACCCCGTCGGCCACCGCGAGCGGCGCGAGGGTGGTCTTGCCGGTGCCGGGCGGGGCCACCAGGACCGCGCTGCCGGTGCCGGTCAGCGCCCGCAGCAGCGGTGGCAGCGCCGGCCGGACCGGCAGGTCGAGTGGTACGTCACGGAGCACGGCTGCCACTGTGGCACGCCGGGGGTCAGCCCGGTCGTACCGCCTCCATGCCGGTGACGAAGGCTGTCCAGGCGTGGGCGGAGAAGACCAGCGCGGGACCGCACCGGTCCTTGCTGTCGCGCACCGCGATCCGGTCGTCGGTGGTGGCGATCTCCACACAGTTACCGTTGCCGCTGCTGCGGCTGCTGGTCCGCCAGTCCATCATGGACAGAGGCAGCGCCTGCATTCCCATACCTTCCGTTCCCCCCGGGCGTGCCGCAATGCGATCACGCAAAGTGACGAGCAGCCTCCTCCAGGCGGGCCAAAGACGCCGCCGGATCCAGTGCCATCCGGCACAGCTCCTCGTGCACAAGGGTATACCCGCGCACGTGTCCCGCTTCCTCCAGCGCCAGACCCAGCGTGAGATTGTCCAGGTAAACCACGGAATTGTCGGCCGCGTCGGCAAACGTGATGATCACGTACGGAGTGCTCATCGCCGGGTGCCCGCCGGACGCGAACGGAAGTACGTGGCATGTCACGTTCGGTGACTGGGCGATCCGGGCCATGTGGGTCAGCTGCTCCGCCATGACGGCCGGTCCGCCCACCGGGCGCAACAGCACCGCCTCGTTGAGCACCACCGACAGCTCGACCGGAGGAGACTCCCGGTGCAGCACCTCCTGCCGGCGCAGCCGGGCGGCCACCTTGCGTTCCAACCCCTCCTCGCCGGCCGTACGGCGGAACATCTCCCGGGCGTACGCCTCGGTCTGCAACAGGCCGGGGACGGACTCCGCCTCGTAGGTGCGCAGGCTCTCCGCCTCCGCCTCGAGGCCGACGTAGAACTCGAACCACTCCGGCAGCACGTCGCTGTAGTTCTGCCACCAGCCGCGCTGCTGCGCGCCCCGGGCGATCTCGATGAGCGCCTCGGCATCGACGCCGGTCACCTCGTAGAGGGCCAGGGCGGCGCGGACGTCACGGGGTTTGATCCCGATCTGCGCGTTCTCGATCCGGGACAGGTTGCTCTTGGACATGTCGAGTTGGCGGGCGGCCACGTCGAGCGTCATGCCCGCGCGTTCCCGCAGTTGGCGGAGTTCACGGGCGATGCGGCGGCGGCGAACGGTGGGGCTGGCAGTCACCCTCCGAGTCTGTCACGACAAGATCCGCAGGTCGCATGAGTACGGAGTGCAACCATCGAATCTGGGAGTTGCAAAGCTGGAGGTCTGGGGGCATCCTGTCACCCGGCGTGGATCACCTGTGGACAATGCGTTGGAGGCTCGTTTGCTGATCGCCGACGAGTTTTTTCTGATTGCGCACAACGACAGCCGGGGCAAGGCCAAGCTGCATCCGAGCGCCACCGGCCTCGGTCTCGCCGCCGGTCTGCTGGCCGAGTTAATCCTCTTCGGACAGATCACCGTCTCGGGTGGACTGGTCAGCGTGATCGACCGGCGTCCCCCGGCCGACGCGCTGGCCCACACCGTGCTCGACCAACTGATCGGTGAGTCGCAGCACCAGGCGGTGCGCACCTGGCTCGCCTTCCTGGCCCAGTCGTCCACCACCTCGGTGGGGGAGCGGCTGGCCCGTGCCGGGGTGCTGCGCCGGCAGGAGAACCGCCGGCTGCTGCGGACCACGGTCAGCTACCTGCCGATCGACCTCAACGCCGCAGCCTGGCCGGCGACCCGGCTGCGGGCCCTGGTCGAGCGGCCGGAGCAGCCCCTGGTGTCGGACACCACGCTGCTCGGGCTGGTGGCCGCCGCCGGGCTGACCCGCGAGGTGCTGTGGAGCGCCGGCCCGCGCGCCCACCACCGACTGGCCACCCTCGTCCAGTCGCTGCCTCCGCCGCTGAAGGAACTCGTCGTGCACACCGAGGCCGCGGTCGGCGCCGCGGTGCTGCGCGGCATCCCCTGATCTCGCCGCGCCACCACCTTCCCCCTCATCTCCCCCTCTTCCGGAGCAGCCCCATGCCCCCCCATCCGACAGTCGTACGACCAAGCAACGTCAGTGACGCCCTGGCCCGTGGCCGCCTCGGCGTGCCGTCGGTCATCTTCTTCGTGCTCTCCGCCGCCGCCCCGCTGACCGTGGTGGCCGGCGTGGTCACCACCGGTTACGCGGTCACCGGCATCACCGGGATGCCGCTGGCCTTCCTCGCCGTCGGCGCCGTGCTGGCGCTCTTCTCCGTCGGCTACGTGGCGATGGCCCGCCGGGTGGAGAACGCCGGCGCGTTCTACGCCTACGTCGCGCGTGGCATCGGCCGGCCGGCCGGCGTCGGCGCGGCCTGGGTCGCCCTCATCGCGTACAACGCGCTCCAGGTCGGTCTGTACGGCGCCATCGGCGCCGCCGCCGCGCCGGTGCTCGGCACCCTCTTCGGCGTCGAGCCGCACTGGGCCGTGGTGGCCCTGGTGGCCTGGGCGCTGGTCGCCTTCCTCGGCCTGCTGCGGGTGGACGTCAACGGCAAGGTCCTGGCGGTGCTGCTGATCGCCGAGATCGTGGTGATCGTCGTGTTCGACCTGGGTCAGCTCAGCAACCCGGCGGGCGGCACGACCAGCTTCGCCGCGCTGGCCCCGTCCAACCTGCTGGTGCCGGGGGCGGGTGCGCTGCTGGTGCTCGCCATGACCGGCTTCGTGGGGTTCGAGTCCTCGGTGGTGTTCAGCGAGGAGAGCAAGGACCCCAAGCGGACGGTGCCGCTGGCGACGTACCTCTCGGTGGCGATCATCGCTGGGCTCTACGCCCTCTCCTCCTGGTCGATGACCGTGGCCGTGGGGCCGGAGAACATCTCCGCCGCCGCCGGTGAGCAGAGCATCGAACTGATCTTCAACCTGGCTGCCGCGCACCTCGGCGACACCGCCGTCACCATCGGCCAGGCGCTCTTCATGACCTCGGTGCTGGCCGCGATGATCTCGTTCCACAACACCACCGCCCGGTACGCCTTCGCGCTGGGCCGGGAGCGGGTGCTGCCGGCCGCCTTCGGGCAGACCTCGCCCCGAACCGGGGCACCCCGGGTGGCGTCGCTGGCGCAGAGCCTGCTCGGCCTGCTGGTGATCGTGCTGTACGCGGTCAACGGCTGGGACCCGGTGGTGCAGCTCTTCTACTACGCCGGCACCGGCGGTGGCTTCGGCGTACTGCTGCTGATCGCCACCACCAGCGTCGCCGTGATCGTCTACTTCGCCCGGTCCGACACCTCGGAGTCGCTGTGGCGGCGGGCGATCGCCCCGGCACTGGCCACCGTCGCGCTGGCGGCCGTCGTCGCGGTGGCGGTGACGAACTTCGCCACCCTGCTCGGCGTGGCGCCGGACTCGCCGCTGCGCTGGATCATCCCGGGGGTCTACCCGGTGGCCGCGCTGATCGGCTTCCTCTGGGGCATGGTGCTGCGGTCCAACCGTCCCGATGTCTACGCCCGGATCGGGCGCGGTGCGGAGAGCGCGGCGACCTCACTGTTCGACCCGCCGGTGGACGGCCCGGTGCCGGTGGAGGCCCGGCGGTGAACACGGTCACCGTCGAGCGACTCGACGCCGCCGACACCCGGCTCGTCGCCGAGCGGATCGCCGAGGCGTTCCTGGTGCTCCCGGCGACCCGGTGGCTGGTGCCGGACGAGGCGAAGCGGGAGGCCGTCTTCGCCGACAACTTCGAGATCCTGGTCGACCACGCGATGCGGCACGGCCTGGTCTTCGGCACCGCGGACCGGGACGGGGTGGCGGTCTGGCTGCCGCAGGTCGGTGGCGATTCGCCGGCCCCGGTGGACTACGACGACCGGCTGGCCGCCGCCTGTGGTGAGTGGACCCCCCGGTTCCAGCACCTCGACGAGCTGTTCGCGGCCAACCATCCGCATCCCGACCACCACCACCTGGCGCTGCTGGCCGTCCGGCCGGGGCGGCAGGGCCAGGGGCTGGGTACCGCGCTGCTGCGGCACCACCACGCCTGGCTGGACGCCCATGGGGTGCCCGGCTACCTGGAGGCGAGCAGTGAGGCCGGGCGGGACCTCTACGCCCGGCACGGCTACCGGTTGCGGGAGGTCTTCCGACTGCCGGACGGCACGCCGTTCTATCCGATGTGGCGGGACCCGGCGGCCGGCTGACCGGACCGACGAGACCGTGGCCCCGACGCACGCGCGTCGGGGCCACGGCTTTTCCGCTTCGGAGCCACGCCGTGCGGAGTCGGGCGCGGCGCTTCCTACGTCGGGTACGGCGGTTGCGGGGTCGGGCACGGCGGTTGCGGGTCGGGCACGGGGTTGCGGGTCGGGCACGGGGTTGCGGGGTCGGGCACGGCGGCTCCGGACATGGGGAAGGCCCGGCCGGCGAACCGCCGGCCGGGCCTCGTGGTCGTGGCCGTCACCGACCCGCCGGGTCGGTGACCGCCGCCACCCCCTAGTAGGTGCCGTCGAGCTGACCGCGCAGCTTGGTCAGGGCCCGGGCGAGCAGCCGCGACACGTGCATCTGCGAGACGCCGATCTGGTCGGCGATCTGCGACTGGGTCAGGTTGCCGTAGAAGCGCAGGGTGAGGATCTTCTGCTCGCGCTCGTCGAGGGTGGCCAGCGCGGGGCCGAGGGCGACCCGCAGCTCGGCCAGCTCGAACTCGTTGTCCTCGCCGCCGAGCATGTCGCCCAGTTCGGTGGCCCGGTCGCCGTCGCCGGTCGGGGTGGACAGCGACACCGCGTTGTAGGCGCGGGCACCCTCCAGGCCCTCCAGGACCTCCTCCTCGGTGATCTTGAGGTGGGCGGCGATGTCGGCGACCGTCGGCGAGCGGCCGAGGGTCTGCAGCAGCGAGCTGTTGGCGTCGGAGATGGCCAGCCGCAGCTCCTGGAGCCGACGGGGCACCCGGATGTCCCAGGTGCGGTCGCGGAAGTGCCGCTTCAGCTCACCGATGATGGTCGGGATGGCGTAGCCGGCGAAGTCGACACCGCGCGTCGGGTCGAACTTGTCGATCGCCTTGATCAGGCCGACGGCGGCGGTCTGGGCCAGGTCGTCGGTGGGCTCGCCCCGGCCGCTGTAGCGGTGGGCCAGGTGGTTGGCCAGCGGCAGCCAGGCCTCGATCGCCCGGTCCCGCAGCGCGGCCCGCGACGGGTGGTTGGCGGGCAGTGCGGCCATCGCGTTCAGCAGGTCGGCGGCGCTGTCGGTGAGGGCGCGCGGGTCGAGCTTCTCGGTGGTGGTCGGCGTGGTGGTCGCCTGCTCGCTCATGGTTGACGCGGTCATTGGTGGTCCTCCCTGCACCTCGTCCGCGGAAAAAGGCGTGACGCTTTGGTTTAGCTTCAGATGGGCCGTTCGGAAGCCACCATAGCCTGATCGGTGAAGGGAAATCTAGCCGAAAGGCTGATGTACTTAAGTGATTTTGCTTCACCAAAGCCCCGAAACGGTCATAGATTACCGATGACGGTGATCCCCACCACGCAACGTCGTCCGATCCGGGGACCGGAGCCGGCACGGCCCCGCCGGGTCGCCCCGCCCGGCCCACCGGTGGACCGGTCCGTCGACCGGGAGCCCGACACCACGGTGCCGTGTCGGGTTTCCGTCCTTGTCCCGCCGCCGAGCCCGCCCGTACCGTCGCGGGGACCACCCCGTACGGAGGAAACACCGTGCTCGACCCCGCGGACCCGCAACTCGTCGTCGACAGCCGGACGCTGCACTTCAGCTGGCTGCCGGCCGACCCGGACGCGGTCGCCGCCCTGGTCCCCCCGGGCCTGCGCCCCCGGCCCGACCGCCAGGTCTTCATGAACCAACAGGTCGTCGAGGACGCCGCCCAGACCTCCGGCTTCGGCGCTTACACGCTCACCTACCTCGGGGTGGCCCTCGCCGGGGTCGACGCGCCCGACGGGGTGACCCCCGGCGGCTGGTGGACCCACTACGTCACCTGCAGCCCCCGGGTGCGTGACTACGCCGCCGCCCGGGGCGCCCCCGCCGTGCTGGGGCGCACCACCCTGCGGGTACGCGGTGACGTGCTGGTCGCCGACACCGAGATCGGCGGCGCCCCGTTGATCCGGACCCGGGCCCGGGTCGGCCAGACCGGCCACGAGATACGCGCCGGACACCACCGCTACTTCACCCTCCGCGACGGCGACCTGGTCAGCGGCGTCTACCCGTACGTGTCGGAGCCGGTCAGCCCCTTCGAGATCGAGTCGGTCGAGTTCTTCGACCCGGTGCACCCGAGCTACGCGCTGCGCCCGGAGAACCCCCTGCTCATCGTCGGTGGCTGCTACGCCCCGCGTACCTCGTTCGCCTACCCGGGCGGACTGACCCGGTATTCCCCGCCGCCCCCGGCGACGTCAGCCACCGCACCCGCCCGGCCCGCGTCCAGCGGGCCGACCGCGTCGGAGGCTCACCAGGTGCCCTTGCGCCGGGCGTGCAGCGGCCTGCCGTCGGGGTCGTAGACCAGCCGGTAGGCCGGCAACGCCCAGAGCCGGGTGTACCAGGGCAACCGCTCGGGCCGGTGCGGACGCAACCGGCCCGGTGGCCGGGGACCCTGCCGACCGGTGTCGTACCACCGTTGCAGGGCGTCGGCGGTCGAGGTGATCGCCGCCACCGCGTCGGCCGGATCCAGCAGGTCGACGTCGTCGGCCCCGTCCGGATCGCGGTCCAGGTGCTCACGCCACAACCGCAGCCGCAGGTCCCGGGCGAACACCCGGGCACCGTCACCCTGACCCGCCGGGTCGGCGGGGGCCCTCGGGTCGCGGGTGTCGTCGAGCACCGCGCAGGACAGCTCGCTGTCGTGCGTCCAGGACCGGCGGTTGAAGTTGTCGCTGCCCACGCTCGCCCAGACGTCGTCGACCACGCAGATCTTGGCGTGTACGTAGACCGGCTCGCCCGCCCGGTTCTCCACGTCGAAGACGTGCACCCGTTCCGGGGCGGCCCGCTCACACAGCGACAGCGCCTGCTCCCGGCCCACCATGTTCGGCGGCAGCGCCAACGCGCCGTCGACGTCCGGATGACGCGGCACCACGGCGACCAGGTGCAGGTCCGGATTGGCCCGCAGCGCCTCGGCGAACAGCTCCGCCACCTCGGTCGACCAGAGGTACTGGTCCTCCAGGTAGATCAGCCGGCGGGCCCGGCGTACCGCCTTGGTGTAGCCGCGGGCCACCGTGCGCTCGCCGTCCGGCGCGAACGCGTAGCGGGGGCGGACCGCAGGATAGGTACGCAGCACCTGGATGCGGTGCGGCCCGCAGGGCGGCGGGTCGGCCGGCTGGGCGGGCAACGGATCGGGGCGGAGGTCGGAGCCGCGCAGCCGGTCCCGCAGGTAGGCCAGCGGGTTCTCCGAGTCCAACGGCATCGGGTCGGTCCACCGCTCGCGGAACGTGGTGTCCAACGCACCGACCACCGGCCCCCGGACGGCGAGCTGCACGTCGTGCCAGGGCGGGCGCGGGCCGTACCGGGGCGACATGGCCAACGGCTGCGGGTCGCCGTGGTGGTCGGCGTCGTCGCGGCGGCTGTGGCACAGGTCGATCCCGCCGGCGAAGGCGACGTCCCGTTCCGGCGCGTCGGGGTGGCGCAGCACCACCAGCTTCTGGTGGTGCGACCCGCCCCGCCTCACCCGCTGGTCGAGCAGCACCTCACCGCCGGCGGCGTTGACCGTCTCGCTCAGGTCCCGGTTCTCCGCCTCGCTGTAGGACAGCGCGTCGAGGTGGGAGCGCCAGAGCAGCCCCTTGACCACCACGCCACGTTGGGCGGCCTGCGCGAAGAGTTGGGCCACCGTCGGGCCGTCCGGGCGCATCCGTTCGTCCGGGTCGCCCCGCCAGTCGGTGAAGAAGAGGTGGTCACCCGCGCCGAGGGCCTCCACCGCGCTGACCAGGCGGTCGAAGTACGCCGCACCGTGAATCAGTGGCTCGGCGAGGTTTCCGGTCGTCCAGACGGGTATCCCCGACACCGGGTTGGCGCGTTCCTCAGCGGTCAGGAACCAGTCCTCGATCGCCACGCTCCACCTCCCGAGGTCGACGACGTCCTCACGGTAGGACCCCCGCCGCGAATGCGCATTCCGGGTAGCACGACAGACGCCCGGACGGTGGCCTACCGCACCCCGTAGAGCCGCGAACGCCGAGGAGGCACCGCAATGCCCGCCGAGACGACGAATTCCGCGACCGAGGACCGTACGCAGGCGGTCGAGAGCGAACGCGGCGCAATCCTGGCGGTGCTGCTCATGGTGATTCTCGGGGTGGCCGGGATCTTCGCGGTCTCCTGACGGCCGCCACCCACCTGCCACCACCGCCCGCCCCGGTCCACCGGAACGGACACCGGGAAAAGGACACCTCGGCGCACGAGGGCCTCCCCTTCGCGCCGGTCACCGCGCCCGAAACGGGCGTCCCGGGATGTCCCGGGACGCCCGTGGACGGGTCACCGGCTTCAGACCGGCGTACGCCCGGTCAGGGGCGGTCGCCCTGGCCGCCGGTGTGCGGCAGCCGCTGGGCGGGCACGACGCCCAGCTTGCCGGCCTGGAAGTCCTCGAAGGCCTGCATCAGCTCGGCGCGGGTGTTCATCACGAACGGCCCGTAGTGCGCCACCGGCTCCCGGATGGGCTTTCCGCCCATGATGTAGAGGTCCAGGCCCGGGGTGTTGCCGTCCTGCTTGCCGGCGGCGGTCACCCGCAGCGCGTCGCCCGGACCGTGCACGGCCAACTGGCCGCCCTGCAACGGTCGCCGGTCGGTGCCGACCGTGCCGCGACCGGAGAGCGCGTAGACCAGCGCGTTGAAGTCGGCCCGCCAGGGCAGGTCCAACTCGGCACCGGGCTCCAGCGTGACGTGGGCGATGGTGATCGGCGTGTGGGTCGACCCCGGCCCCTGGTGCCCGGCGATCTCACCGGCGATGATCCGGATCAGCGCGCCGCCGTCCGGCGTGGTCAGCAGGGCCGCCTCCCGACCCCGGATGTCCTGGTAGCGCGGCGGCATCATCTTGGCCACCCGAGGCAGGTTGACCCAGAGCTGGAGGCCGTGGAAGAGGCCACCGCTGGCGACCAGGTGCTCCGGTGGGGCCTCGATGTGGAGCAGGCCGCTGCCGGCGGTCATCCACTGGGTGTCGCCGTCGGTGATGGTGCCGCCGCCACCCTGCGAGTCCTGGTGGTCCATGATCCCGTCGATCATGTAGGTGACCGTCTCGAAGCCCCGGTGCGGGTGCCACGGGGTGCCCTTCGGCTCGCCCGGCGCGTAGTCCACCTCGCCCATCTGGTCGAGGTGGATGAACGGGTCGAGATCCTGCATCGGCACCCCGGCGAAGGCCCGGCGGACCGGGAAACCCTCACCCTCGTAGCCGCTCGGGGCGGTGGTCAGCCGGCGGACCGGCCGGTAGCTGGTGGTCTCGTCGAGCCGGGGCAGGCGGGGCAGGACGAGGACGTCGTCGACGGTGATCGCGGGCATCTCGGCTCTCCTCAGGTGTCGCGGTGGGTGGACGACGCGTCCCGGTCGGCGCGCAGCCGCCGGCCGAGCCGATCGAAGACCCGGGTCAGGGTGGTGACCTCGGCGTCGTCGAGGTCGTCCATCAAATGCCGGCGGACCGAGGCGAGGTGCCCCGGCGCGGCCTCGCGCAGGGTCAGCAACCCGGCGGCGGTGAGCACCGCCTCACTGCCCCGACGGTCCCCGGGGCAGGACTGCCTGGAGACCAGGCCCCGCCGCTGCATGGTGGAGATCTGGTAGGTGAGCCGGCTGGGGGAGAAGACCAGCCGGCCGGCCAGCTCACCCATCCGGAGCCGCTGGCCCGGCGCCTCGGAGAGCAGGACCAGCACGTGGTAGTCGGCGAAGCTCAGCTCCCCGTCGGCACGCAGGTCGTCCTCCAGCTGGGTGAACAGCCGCTGGCTGGCCTCGATGTAGGCACGCCAGCAAGCCATCCGCTCGCTGTCCAGGCTCTCCGTCATGCCCGAACAGTAGCACTCCTTCAAATTTAAACAAGCTCTCTAATGTGCCTGTGAGCAGCGAGACACTTCTCCTTGACGGGAGGAAATTCAGGATTTGAAAGGAAAGGGTGGCCGGTGAGCTGGCAGACTGCCCCGGTGGAACCCGTACAGATCACCGCACCCGGCCTGGTGCTGCGTCCCTGGCGGGCGGCGGACGCGCCGGCCGTGTTGGCCGCCCTCGTCGACCCCGACATCGTCCGGTGGAACGGGCAGGGGGTGACCGACCTGGCGCAGGCCGCCGCGTGGATCACCCGGCGGTCCGACCGCAGCGACGGCAGCCACGTCTCCGTCGCGGTCACCGACGCCACCGACGGGACGCTGCTCGGCGCGGTCTCCGTGCACCAGATCCGGGACGGCAACGCCGCCGTCGGCTACTGGACCGCCGGGCCGGCGCGCGGACGCGGGGTCGCCTCCGGCGCGCTGCGGGCGCTCACCGGCTGGGCCTTCACCCACCTCGACCTGCACCGGATCGAACTGTGCCACGCGGTCGACAACCCCGCCTCCTGCCGGGTCGCCACCCGTGCCGGCTACCGCTGGGAGGGCACGCTGCGTGAGTCGCACCGCTACGGCGACGGCCACCGGCACGACGAACACCTGCACGCCCGCCTCGCCACCGACGACTGACCCGCTCCGCTCCCGCTCACCCGTCGCGGCCCTGCCCTGTCCCGGGTGATCAAGAGCTTTGCGTCACCGTTGAGCCCGATTTCCGCCTCAAACTTCTTGATCACCGCCCCTTCGGCGCGGTGTCCCGGCGGTGTCCCCGGTGATCAAGAGGTTTGCGTCATCGTTCAGCCCGATACTGACGCGAACCTCTTGATCACCGGGGACGGCGGCTCGGGGGAGGGTGCGGGGGGTCGGGGGAGAGCGGCTCAGGGTGGGGGAGGGGAGAGCGGCTGGGGTGGCGGGAGAGGGGTGGGTCGGGTTCGGTTGGGTGGTTAGGGTCGGTGGGTGGACGATCTCGACGTGCTCGACTGGCGGGAACGCACCGCCGCGCTCTACCTGTCCGACACCGACCTGGCCGGCTTCCGGGCCGCCCGGGACGAGTTGTTCCGCAGCCACCCGGCCAGCCCGCTGCCGGCCGCCGACCGGGCCGCTTTCCCCGGGCTGGGCTGGTTCCCGGCGGATCCGGCGGCGGTGGTCGAGGCCCCGCGGCGTCCCGCCTCCGGCACCGAGACCATCGACACCGGCGGCCCCGACGGGGTGGTGCGCTACCGGCGGGTGGCGGTCGCCGAGACCCCGTGGGGGCCGCTGACCCTGTGGTGGATCGAGGCGTACGGCGGTGGACTGTTCGTGCCGGTCCGCGACGGCACCAGCGGCCGGGAGACGTACGGCGGCGGTCGGTACCTCACCGACACGGTCAAGGGCACCTTCGGGCGGGGACTCACCGTGCTCCCCGGGCACCGGGTCCGCCTCGACGCCAACTATCTCTACAACCCCAGCTGCGCGTACGACGACACCTGGGCCTGCCCGCTGGCACCCCCGGAGAACCGGGTCAAGGTGCCGATTCGGGCCGGTGAACTGGTCTATCCTCGCCGCGACCGCTGACCCTGCCACGTCCCCGCCCCACCCACCTCGCCGCTCGGAGAGAGGTGAGGTCAGCGGCCGGCCTGGTATGTCCAGGTCAGGAAGCGGTCGGTGGCGTCCACGGGCCTGCCGCCGTCGAGCTGCGTGAGATGGTCTTCGGCTTCCTCCTTGAGCGTCGACAGCAGGGTCAGCAGGCCCGGCCGGTCGTCGGCGTACGCCGCGATGAGCGCGAGTTTCGCTTCCCCGCAGGGCCACGGGTGGGCGTCGATCCGGCAGAGCCAGGTGGGTGGTAGCGGCGTGTGCCGGCCGGGAAGCAGCTCGGTCACGCCACCACGACCTTTCCCGGGATCGGCCTGCGTGGAGCCGGTCGACGGGGGCCGGGCTCCAGACGTGTCGCTCCGGCCGGCATCAGGAACAGGGTCCGCCGCCGGACCGCGTCGCCGGCTGCGTCCAGCTCGTAGGCGTCGATCCACAACCAACAGTCGTACGTGTGCCGGTCGGTGAGCACCCGGATGACCCGTACCGTGGTCGGCCGGATGAACTGCACGCTCGCGGCGCGCGTCAGGTGGAGCACGTCACCGGGGCGGATCGTGTGCGGGGTCACCGGGCCAGCTCCCGTTCCAGCCGGGGGGCCCGGCGGTGGCAGTGGGCCCGGCGGTGGCAGGGGACGGCGTTCCCCAGCCGGCCGGGGCCCCGCCATGGTGGGATGAACGGCCCGATCGGGCCGGGCACCGACGGGCGTGCCGGTGGTGGGTCGTCGTCAGGCTTGCGGTGCGGCTCGGGCGGCGGTGGGCTGTCGGGCTCCGGCGTGTCCGGCACGGTGTTCCCCCTTGGTAGCGGTGGATGGAACGGGGGCCGCCTCCTGCCCCTCCACAGGAGACGGCCCCCGCAGCAGGCGCGGCCGGCGGATCTCCCCTCCGACCGGCGGCGCCGCTCTGGCTCCACCTTGCCGAGGGTTGTGGAGCGAACACACCGCGTAGCAATATGGAGGCAGACGTTCGGAACGTTCGGTCGGAACGGGGGAGGGAGCGGGATGAATCTGGCAGTCAAGGAGGCCATGGCGCAGACCGGGGAGACCGCCGAGAGCCTGGCAGCTCAGGTCGGGGTCGACCCGAAAACCGCAGCCAGGTGGGCACGCCACGGCAGCATCCCGCAGACCCGGCATCGCGCCAAGGTCGCGGCGGTCCTGGGCCGCGACGTCCTGGACCTCTGGCCGGACGCGCTGAAGCGCCACGAGCCGGTCTGGTTCCGACGATGGGCGGACATCGAGCGCGAAGCGGTCGAGCTGCGATGGTTCGAACTCGCGTGGGTGCCGGGGCTCCTGCAAACGGAGGCGTACGCGCGGGCGACGCTGGCGCTGGCTACACCCACCCCCGAAGAGGTCGACGAACTGGTGACGGCACGGATGCAGCGGCAGGCGATCCTCCACCGGCCGCAGCCTCCGCTCGTCGTCGCGGTGATCGATGAAGCGGTCCTCCGGCGGCGCGCAGGCCGCGACGGCAAGCTGATGCGCGAGCAGTGCGAACACCTCGCGGCCTGCGCCGAACTGCCGTGCGTGCAGGTGCACGTCGTACCGCTCGACACGCCCATCTACCTGGGCATGGGCGGTCCGTTCATCCTGGCCGAGCTGCCGGACGGTGCGCGGATGGCGCACCAGGACGGTCCGGCCAGCGCACACGTCACCGACGACGCGGCAGAGATCGCTAGCCTTGAACGTAGGTGGGCTCGCATAGTCGGCGAGGCCCTACCCCGGTCGCAGTCTCTCGACCTCATCAGGAAAGCGGTGGCAGCATGGACCTGACCGGCGCGCGGTGGCGCAAGAGCACGAAGAGCGGGGACAACGGCGGCGCGTGCGTCGAGGTCGCCGACAACCTGCCCGGCGTCGTCCTGGTGCGGGACACGAAGGACCGTGACGGCGGGACGCTGGCGTTCGCGCCGGGCGCGTGGCGGGGGTTCGTGGACTTCGCGAGGACGTCCCGCTAGTCAGACAACATTCAAGGCCCCGATCGGCCGGGGCCTTTTCGTCCTGATCGTCACCTCCGGTTCGCCGTCGCCGTGGCCGTGGCCGTGGCCGTGGCCGTGGCCGTGGCCGTCGCCGTCGACCGGAGCGGCGGGTGCTCCCCGGGCCTGTCGTGGTCGGGCCGCCCGCCCCGGTCAGGGGCCGACGACGCGACCGCCGCCCCGGCGCTGGGCGCGTCGGGGCGGCGGCTGGGTCGGACGGGTCAGCGGGCGGTGGCCCCGGTCGGGGTCAGGTGCATCCGGCCGAGCATCTGCCGCGCCTGGTCGGCCAAGCCGGCGTCCACGGTCACCGCGTACTGGCCGGCCCGCAACGAACTGGCCGAGGTGAAGTCGCGCTGGCCGCCGGACATGGCGTGCGCCACCGCGCCGAACACGGCACCCCAGATCGCGCCGATCACCAGCCCGACCAGGATCACCGCGAGCCAGTTGCCGACCGTGAAGATGCCGAACAACAGGCCGATGAACAGCCCGAACCACGCGCCGGTGCCGGCACCCAGCAGGGCGGCGCGTCCCGTGGTGAGCCGGCCGAGCACCGTCTCCACCAGGGTGAGGTTGGTCCCTACGATCGCGCTGTGCTCCACCGGGAACCGGTTGTCCGCCAGGTAGTCCACCACCCGTTGCGCGGACGGATAGTCCGGGTACGCGCCGATCGTCACCGCCGGCGCTCCGGCCTGCGGGCCGTGCCCGTCCCCCGGGGGCGTCGCCGGCCGGCCGGCCGGACCGGACGGGAGGTTGTCGCCGCCCGGCATCCCGGGTCGCCAAGTGGCGGTCGGGTTCGCTGCTCTGGTCATGGCATCCTCCTTCGTCAACGACCGGCGTTCCCGCCGGCCCGCCGAGGTAACGCCGGCAGCTCCGGCAATCCGCGCCGGGCGGCCGGGGTGACGGTCACGGGCGGACAGACAGAAGACGGTGTGGTCGAGGAATGCGCTCCGGGGTGCCCGGGTAACCCGGCCCGTGGACAGCGGACGGATCAGCGAGCACGGGTTCCTTGCCGACGGTCGCAGCGCCGCGCTGGTGGACCGGCACGGCTCGGTCAACTGGTGGTGCCCTGCCCGGTTCGACAGCCCGTCGGTCTTCGGGCGGCTCCTCGACGACCGGGCCGGGCACTGGTCGATCGCCCCGGAGGGCGACGACGTGCGGGTGTCGCGCTCCTATCTGGACGACTCGCTGGTGCTGCGTACCGTATTCCACACCGGCACCGGGTCGGTGGCCGTCACCGACGCGTTGGCGCTGGAACCGGACGCACGCGGGCACGACATCGGCCTGCGCTCGCCCCGGGTGCTCGCCCGGCTGGTCGAGGGGATCTCCGGCGAGGTGCCGGTACGCGTCGAGTTCGCTCCCCGGTTCGAGTACGGCCGGGTCACCGCGTACCTGACCCACGCCGCCGGGGTGATCGACGCGCGGGCCGGCGCGTGCCGGCTCAGCCTGCGCTCCGACGTGCCGTTGGCCTGCCGCCGTGGCGACGCCGTCGGCCGGGCGACCGTCCGGGCCGGGGACACCCTGCGGTTCACCCTCGGGTACGCCCCGACCTACGGCGGCGGCGAGCCGGCCCTGCCCGCCGCCGACCGGGTGGTGGCCGACGCGGTGGCCGGCTGGCGCTCCTGGGCCGACCTGCACGACTACCAGGGTCTCTACCGCGACCAGGTACGCCTCAGCGCGATGGTGGTGCAGGGCATGACCTACCAGCCCAGTGGCGCGATCGTCGCGGCGGCCACCACCTCGCTGCCCGAACAGCTGGGTGGCGACCGCAACTACGACTACCGCTACGTCTGGGTCCGCGACTTCAGCCTCACCCTCCAGGCGCTGTGGCGGTCGGCCTGCCCCGACGAGGCCGACCGGCAGTTCTCCTGGGTGGCGCGGGCGATGGGCCGCATCGACGACGGCCGGGTGCCGATCATGTACGGCGTGGAGGGCGAGCGGGACCTCACCGAACACTCCCTGGACCACCTGCGCGGGTACGCCGACAGCCGGCCGGTGCTCGTCGGCAACGACGCCTGGACCCAGCGGCAGAACGACGTGCTCGGCGAGATCCTCGACGCCGCCTGGCTGATGCGGCACTACCTGGATCCGATGTCACCCGACGTACGGCACCTGCTGCGGGCCCTGGCCGACCAGGCGGTCCGGGCCTGGCACCTGCCGGACTCCGGCATGTGGGAGTCCCGCGACGCCGAACGGCACTACGTGTCGTCGAAGGTCCAGTGCTGGACGGCGTTGGACCGGGCGGTGCGCTTCGGTCCTCGCCTCGGCGATCCGGCCGACATCGGGCGGTGGGCGCGGGCCCGCGACGAGGTCCGCGCGGCGGTGCTGCGGCGGGGGTGGAACGACCGGCTCGGCGCGTACACCGGGGCCTTCGACTCCGACCGGTTGGACGCCTCGGTGCTGCTCATGCCGCTTGTCGGGTTCCTGCCCGCCGCCGACCCGAGGATGCGCTCCACCATCGACGTGGTGGAGCGGCGGCTGTCGCGCAACGGGCTGCTGCGCCGCTGGGACGGCGACCCGGCCGGTTTCGTCATCTGCTCGTTCTGGCTGGCCGGTTGCCTGGCCCTGGCCGGCGAGCAGGAGCGGGCCACCCGGCTGTTCGAGCAACTCGCCGGCCGGGTCAACGACCTCGGCCTCTACGCCGAGCAGATCGACCAGGCCACCGGCGAGCAGGTGGGCAACTTCCCGCAGGCCTTCTCGCACATCGGCCTGATCAACGCGGCCGGCTTGCTCACCGACGTCGCCGAACGACGACGCGACCTCGCCACGGAGCGACCGCATTTCGTGACGACCGGCACCGACATCGTGCCGACGTCGACCTGAGCCGTGCCGACCGGTACGGGACCGACGAAGGGAACACGCTGATGAGTGGACGACTGACCGGCCGCACCGCCCTGATCACCGGCTCGGACTCGGGCATCGGGCAGGCCACCGCGATCGAGTTCGGTCGGGAGGGCGCCGACGTGGTGGTGCACTACCTGCACGACCACGCCGGCGCGGACCACACCCGGGCCGAGATCGAGAAGGCCGGCCGGCGGGCGGTGGTCGTGCAGGGCGACATCAGCGTCGAGCACCAGGTCGAGGCGATGTTCGACGAGGCGCTGACGGCGTTCGGCACGGTGGACGTGCTGATGAACGACGCCGGGGTGGACGCCTCCGGCATCGGCGTGGCCGACCTGGACACCGAAACCTGGGACCGGTGCATCCGTACCAACCTGTACGGGATGTTCTTCTGCTGCCGGCGGTTCGTCCGGCACCGCCGCGACCAGGGCGGCGGCGGGAAGATCATCAACATCACCTCGATCCACCAGGAGGTCGCCCGGGCCGGCGGGGCGGACTACGACGCCAGCAAGGGCGGCATGCTCGAACTGGCCAAGAGCCTCGCCCTGGAGGTCGCCCCGATGCGGATGAACGTCAACAACATCGGACCCGGGATGGTGCTCACCCCGTTCAACCAGGAGGCCATCGACGACCCGAAGTACCTGGCGGAGCAGGTGCAGAGCATCCCGTGGAAGCGGGCCGCCGAGCCGGTCGAGATCGCCCGGCTGGCCGTCTTCCTCGCCAGCGACGACGCCGACTACGTGACCGGGTCGACGTACTTCATGGACGGCGGCCTGATGCAGAATCAGGGCCAGGGCGCCTGAGCCGGCCGGCCGCGCCCGGCCCCCGCCCGGAAGGTCCGCCTGATGCGGCTGCTCATGATCGCCGACACCCACCTGCCCCGCCGCGCCCGGGACCTGCCCGACGAGGTCTGGGCGGCGGTGGACGCCGCCGACGTGGTGCTGCACGCCGGGGACTGGGTCGAGGTGGGACTGCTCGACCGGCTGGTCGGCCGGGCCCGTCGGCTGGTCGGCGTGTACGGCAACAACGACGGCCCCGACCTGCGGGCCCGGCTGCCCGAGGTGGCCGAGGTGGAGCTGGCCGGGCTGCGGGTGGCCGTGGTGCACGAGACCGGGCCGAAGACCGGCCGGGAACAGCGATGCGCGGCCCGGTTCCCCGATCGGGACCTGCTCGTCTTCGGCCACTCGCACATCCCGTGGGACAGCGTCGCACCGGGCGGCCTGCGGTTGCTCAACCCCGGCTCGCCCACCGACCGGCGGTCCCAGCCGTACGCCACGTACCTGACCGCCGAGGTGGTGGCGGGGCAACTCGACCGGGTCGTGCTGCACCGCCTGCCACCCCGTTGAGGTCACCGGCCCCGGCCGGTCTCCTCCTGCAACTCGTCGATCCGCTGGGACGCCTCCGCCTTCGTCAGGTCGTCCGGCACCTCCTCGCCGGCCTCCCGGGCCAGGGTGTGCAGGTACGACTCCTGGGCGGCGGTCGGCGGTTCGTCGCCGGTCACCCACTCCTGCGGATCCTTGATCGCCCCACGCGGGTCGGGCTGCTGGTCGTTGCGGTCGGTCATCAGGTTCACCTCTCCTCGAACAGCCGTGCCAATACCCCGCCGGTCGCCCGGTCATGCCGGTCGCGGCGCATACGATCACCGGGTGGACGCGGATGTGATCGTGGTGGGTGCCGGCATCTCCGGGGTGGCGTGCGCCGCAGAACTGGTGCGGGCGGGCGTGCCGGTGCAGATCCGGGAACGCGGTCGGGTGGCCGGGGGCCGGATGGCCAGCCGACGCTTCGACGGCCGCCCCGCCGACCTGGGTGCGGCGTACCTGACCGCCGACGACCCGGACTTCGTCGAGGTGGTCGGGCGCTGGCAGGCCGCCGGGCTGGTGCGGGAGTGGACCGACACCTTCGTCGCGTACGGCCCGGACGGCCGGCGGGAGGTGCCCGGACCGGTCCGCTGGGCCGCCCCGCGCGGCCTGCGTTCCCTGGTCGAGGAGCTGGCCCGGGAGTTGCCGGTGACCGTGGACCGGTTCGTGTCGGGCGTCGCACCGGGCCCGGTGGTGGACGGGGAGTCCGCCGCCGCCGTGGCGCTGTGCACCCCGGGTCCGCAGGCCGCCCTGCTGCTCGACCCGGCGCTGACCGGGGTCACCGGGGCCGCCGTACGGCAGGGGTGGTCGCCGGTGCTCGCGGCGGTGCTGCGCTTCCCCGGCCGGCGGTGGGCCGACTTCCGGGGCGCGTTCGTCAACGGGCACCCGGTGCTCGCCCTGGTCTGCGACGACGGCGACCGGCGCGGCGACGCCGCCCCGGTGCTGGTCGCCCACACCACGCCGGAGTTCGCCGCCCGGCACCTGGCCCAGCCCGGGGCGGCCGGCCCGGCGATCGAGGAGGCCGTCCGCGACCTGCTCGGCCTGCCGGACCCGGCCGAACTGGTCCACGTGCACCGCTGGACGTATGCCCGGCCGGTCGAGCCGGACCCCGACGGGACGTTCTTCCTGGACGACGACCTGGTCGGGCTGGCCGGGGACGCTTTCGGCAAGCCCCGGGTGCAGAGCGCCTGGCGCTCCGGCCGGGACCTGGGCCGGGAGCTGGCCCGCCGACTGACCTGACCAGCCACCCGGCCACCGGTCAACCCCGCGCGCCGTCCAGGGCCGGCTCGTCGCGTCGACCCTGCTCCGACGGGTCGCCGGTGCGTTCACCGGCCCGGTCCAGCAACTGCATGACCGGGGTCGCGGCCATCCCGTGCACCACCACCGACACGACCACCACCAGGCCGACCGTCGCCCAGATCAGGTCCGCCTGGGCGAAGTCCGCCTTGGTGGTGGCGTACGCCAGGTAGTAGAACGAGCCGACGCCCCGGATGCCGAACGACGAGATCACCCAGTGCTCGGCCGGCCGACCCGGTGCGCCGCGCAGCGACAGCCACCCCACCAGCGGCCGGATGACGAACACCAGGGCCAGCCCGACCGTCGCCGCCTGCCAGGTGAGCGGGGCGAGCAGACCGGTGATCACCGCGCCACCGAAGAGCAGCAGCAGCAGGACGGTCAACAGCCGCTCGGTCTGCTCGGCGAAGTCGTGCAGCACGGCGTGGAACTCGTGGGTCCGCTCGGCGGCCCGGATCGCCCGCGCGGCGACGAAGACGGCCAGGAACCCGTACCCGCCGACCACCTCCACCAGCCCGTACGCCAGGAAGGTGGCGGCCAGCGCGAGGAACCCCTCGGCGTGCCGGGCCAGCCGCAACTCGCTCGGGGCGCGGAAGAAGAGCTTGCCGAGCAGCCAGCCGATCAGCAGGCCACCGCCGACGCCGACGGCCAGCTTGTAGAGCACGTCGACGGCGAACCACTCGGCGAACCAGCCCGACGGGGCCAGCCCGACGCTGGCGATCGCGATGGCCGCGTAGACGAACGGGAACGCCAGGCCGTCGTTGAGGCCCGCCTCGGAGGTCAGCGCGAAGCGCACCTCGTCCTCGGAGTCCTCGGCGTCGGTGGGTTCGCCGACCTGGACGTCCGAGGCGAGCACCGGGTCGGTCGGGGCCAGGGCCGCACCGAGCAGCAGCGCGGCGGCCGGCACCAGACCCGCCCACCACCAGCCGAGCAGCGCCACCGCCGCGATGCAGATCGGCATCGCGATCGCCAGCAACCGCCAGGTCGACGACCAGCGTTTCCAGCTCAACGGTCGGTCGATCTTCAACCCGGCGCCCATCAGCGCCACGATCACGCCGATCTCGGTCAGGTGGGTGGCGACCTGCGGGTAGCGCAGCGGGTCCGGGGAGGGCAGGCCGATGGGCAGCGCGAAAACCAGCATCCCGAGGCCGAGGAACGCTATCGGCATGGACAGCGGGCGGCGCTCCAGCAGTCGGGGGAGCACCCCGGCCAGCAGGGCTCCCGCGCCCACCAGCGCGAACTCGACATCGACCAGTTCCACCCCGACCACCTCTCACCCCCGGCCACGGATGTGGGCGGGGGTGGGACTGTGCCCCGTCGATGGCCGGGCTAAGCCTGGGTCTCCGGCTTGTCTCCGGACCCGTACCCAGGTAGGCAAGATCGCGCTACTTCCAGGTTGTAGTGGTCTACGACCCGTAGCGAGGCCACTACAACATGGTTCGAGCGTGACCTTGAAGCGTGGCCCCCAGCGGGACTCCGGTCAGGTCGGGGGAAGGAGGATCTCGAACCAGACGGTCGAGCCCCGCACCGTCGGGTCGGTGCCCCAGGCGTCGGAGAGCTGTTCGATCAACCCGAGGCCCCGGCCCCGGCTGCTCAGCGTGTCGGTCTGGGCCCGGGTCACCGTGCCCCGGGTGCCCGAGTCGGCCACCGACACCAGCAGGCGCTCGGGGCTGAGGTCGATCTCCACCCGGGCGGCGGTGCCGGCGTGCAGCAACGCGTTGGTGGTCAGCTCGCTGGTGCACAGCACCGCCGCGCCGATCACCGCGTCGGGCACCTGCCACTCGCCCAGTTGTGCCGTCATCCAGTGGCGTACCCGGCTGGGTGCGGTCGGCTCGGCGGGCATCTCCATCCCGGCGGAGCGGCTCGGCTTGAGCGCGTGCTCCACCGCGAGCACCGCCACGTCGTCCTCGGTGGCGCCGGGGACCGCGCCGGTGGCGACGGCGCAGAGCGCCCGGGGGTCACCGCTGGCCGCCCCGGCCACCGCCGCCGCCAACCCGGCCAGGCCGGCGGTGAGGCTCTGCCGTCGCCGCTCGACCACCCCGTCGCTGTAGAGCAGCAGGGTGTCGCCGGGGGCGAGCGGCACGGTGGCGGTCGGGGGTCGGCAGCCCAACCCGAGGGGTGCGCCGGTCGGCAGCTCGACGAAGGTGGCGGTGGCGACGCCGTCCGGCCCGCCGCGCCGGATCAGCGGCGGGGGGTGCCCGGCGCTGGCCAGGGTGATCTCACTCCGGTCGGCGTCGACCACCCCGAAGACCACGGTGACGAAGAGTTCGTGGGTGCCCGTCTCGGTGCCCAGGCTCGCCACCAGCCGGTCCAGCCCGGCCAGGACAGCGTCCGGTCGCGGGTCGGTCAGCGCCAGCGCCCGCAGCGCCGCCCGGACCTGCCCCATCCGGGCCGCCGCCTGCACGTCGTGCCCGGCGACGTCGCCGAGCACCACACCCAGGTCGCCGGAGGGCAGCAGGAACGCGTCGTAGAAGTCACCACCGGCGGCGTTGCCGTCGACACCCGGGTCGTAGCGGGCGGCGATGCGCAGCCGGGGCAGGGCCGGTAACTGCTCCGGGAGCATGCTGCGTTGCAGCAGTTGCGCCGTGCCGTGCTGGGTCTCGAACCGGCGGGCCCGCTCCGCCGCCTGGCCGACCAGCTCGGCCGAGGCGGCCAGCAGTGCCCGTTCCGCCGCCGACCAGCCGTGCGGGGTCTGGTAGCCCACGGCGATCCCGCCCCGGATCACCGACGAGCGCAGCGGCAGTGCGGCCAGCGAGCGAATCTTCTGGTCGTGCCGGTCGACGGCGGTGTCCCGCAGCGGCTGGCCGTCCCCGGCGAAGAAGGGCACCCCGCTGTGTGCACCGACCACCACCGGCGCGCTGGTGTCCGCCGGGACCGGCCGCCACAGCGGGGGCAGCCGCTCGTCGGCCTCGTCGAGCAGTTCGCCCCGGATCCGGCGGACCAGCCGCCAGGCCGGGCCGTCGTCGACCGCGAAGGAGACCTGGTCGGCGTCGAAGGAGTGCAGCGCGTAGCGCAACGTCACCCGGGCCACGTCGTCCAGGGTGAGGGTGCCCGACAGTGCCGCGGCGAAGTCGGACAGGCTCTGCAACTGCTGGGTGAGCTGGCTGGTCTGGGCGGCGACGGTGAGCACGCCGACGATCCGTCCGGTGCTGTCGCGCACCGGGGAGTGCCCCCGGGTGAAGACCGCGTGTTCGCCGGTGGCGTGCTGGTGGACCGGGAGCACCGACTCCTTCTGCAGGAACGACTCCCCGTGCCGGTAGGCCCGCTCGATCACCTCACCGACGCCGGGGGCGTGCCACAGGTCGGCGTACACCTCGGGGGCCGGCCGGCCCAGCGCGCCGGGGTGCCGGTCGCCGATCACCTCGGCGTACGCCTGGTTGTAGAGCAGCACGAAGTCGTCGCCGTAGTGCAGCGCCATCGGTACGGGGGAGGACAGGATCACGTCGACCAGCACGCGGACCGTCACGTCCCAGCCCTGTTGCGGGCCCAGCGGGGTGTCGGCCCACGGGTGGGCCCGCACGGCAGCCACCGCCGGTGAGACCCCGTCCGGTCCCGGTACGGGGGCTGGTGACGTCGGGACCCGCCCGACCGTGCCTGGCATGTCCGCAGCCTATCCGGCGGCGTCCCGGGGCGAACCGATCGTGCCCCGTGCCGCCTGCCCGACGCCGCCGCCGGAGATGTTCGTGCAGGTCAGGGGCTTTTCTAAAAACATGTCGGAAAAATCCGTACGGATTCTGCGGCGTGCTGGTGCGACGGACGGGTAACCGGGCGGCGCAGTCCATTGGACAGGAGGGACATCATGCCGGAAACCCTTGCGGTCAGGCAGGTCGACATCGGTAGCGCCTTGACCGACATGTGGCGGTCGGTGCTGCTCTTTGTGCCGAGGGCCATCGCGTTCATCGTCATCCTCGTGGTGGGCTGGCTCATCGCCCGCGCGGTACTCAAGATCGTGGACGCGGCGCTGGAACGGGTGGGCTTCGACCGGGCGGTCGAACGGGGCGGGATCAGACGGGCGCTGGAACGCACCAAGTACGACGCCAGTGACATCCTGGCCCGACTGGCGTACTACGCGGTGCTGCTGTTCACCCTGCAGTTCGCCTTCGGGGTGTGGGGGCCCAACGCGATCAGCGACCTCATCCGGGGGGTGGTGGCCTGGCTGCCACGGGCGTTCATCGCGATCGTCATCGTGGTGGTGGCCGCCGCTATCGCCAACGCCGTCCGGGACCTGGTCTCCGGTGCGCTCGGCGGCCTGTCGTACGGCAAGGTGCTCGCCGACCTGGTGGCGGTCTTCATCCTGGCGCTGGGCGTCATCGCCGCGCTGAACCAGGTCGGTATCGCCACCACGGTCACCACGCCGGTCCTGATCGCGGTGCTCGCCACCGTGGCCGGCATCCTGATCGTCGGCGTCGGCGGTGGTCTGGTGAAGCCGATGCAGTCCCGCTGGGACGGCTGGCTGGACCGGGCGGCCGAGGAGTCGCGGGCGGTCCAGGAGCACCGGCGGGCCCGCGCGGCCGGGCAGGGCGACATGAGCCGGCAGATGGCCGACCGGGGCGGCGAGCGGACGCAGACCATGCCGCGCGTCGACGAGGCCCGGACGATGGCCGGTGGCCGGGGCACCTACCAGTCGGGTCAGTCCGGCGACGAGACCCAGCAGTTCGGTCGTCCGGGCAGCTGAGTCGGCACGTACCACCGGGAGGGTGTCCGCGCGACGCGGACGCCCTCCCGTTCGCGCTGCGCCGGGCCGTCCCCGCCGCGGTCGGTCAGGCCGGGTCGAGGTGCCGGGGGTCGAGGGTGCGGGCCAGGGCGCAGACCGCGAGCAGCCGGGTCAGCACCCAGTCCGGCGCGGCGAAGTCGGCCGCGCCGACGGGCAGCAGGCCGTGCGCGCCGGCGGTGTCCCGGATCCCCTCGGCATAGCCGGCCAGGGCCGCCGGGGTGAGCGGCCGGCGGTCACCGTCGAGGCTGTCCCGGACGGCTGCGGCGTGCTGGTCGACCAGCGCCAGCAGGCCCGGCCGGGCCCGCGCGGCGGCGAGGCCGGGAGCACCGACCGAGGCGGTGAGCAGGGCCAGCCGGGAGCGTGCCGCGCGCACGGCGGTCCCGGTCGCTCCCTGGGGGTACGGCACTCGCATGAGGACCGAGGTTAGCCACCGGCTGACCGGGGCGGGGTCGGCCGCCCGGCCGGTCCCGGCGCACCCTTGCGGCCGGCCGGCCTCCGCCACGCGGACCGACCCGGTCCCCGGCGGGCAGAGGGAACACCGCGCTCACCGGCCACCTGCGCGGCCGGGACGGGCGGCAACGGGACGACCCGGACACCCGATCCGGGTCCCCCGGCCCGTCCCAGGGCTGGCCCGGGGCGTGTCCCAGGGCTGGCCCCGGGCCCGTCCCAGGCTGGCCCGGGGCCGCGCCTCAGGGGGTCAGCGAGCCGAGCAGGACGGTGCCGGCGCAGGGCAGTTGCCCGACGTTGCCGACGGTCAGGAGGTACTGCCGTTGGCTGGTGCCGTCCGGGTTGATCCGCTGCGCATACCGGCTCCGGGTCACCTCCAACTGGCAGGCGGTGCCGCCGCCGGCACCCGTCGGGGACGCCCCGGGCAGGTAGACCGCGCTCAGCGGGTTGGCGTTGGTCCAGGTCCAGCTGGCCGAGGCGCCGACGGCCAGGGTGCCGGTCGACCAGGAGGCCGCCGGGCTGGTCTGGGCGAGCTGGAACTGCCCGGAGCAGGTGATCGTGCCGATGTTGCGCAGCACGAAGTAGAACTTCCGGACCCCGTCGGGCTCCTGCCGGTACCAGGTGCGGGTGATCTCCAGCTGGCAGGCGGCCGTCGCGGTCGCCCCGGTCGGCGTCAGCCCCAGCAGGTACGACACCGTCGGCGCGATCTGCTCAACCCAGCCGTAGTTGCCGCTCGCCCCGGGGGCCAACGCCCCGGTCGACCAGTCGTGGGTCGGGGTCAGCCAGGACAGCAGGACGGTGGCCCCACAGCTGGTCGTACCGCTGTTGCGGATCACGAAGTGGAAGCGCCGCTCGCCGCTGGGCTGCCGGGAGTACCAGCTGCGGGTCACCTCGAACTCGCACGGGGTCGTGGAGTTCGCCCCGGTCGGGGAGAAGCCCACCTGGTAGGCGGCGTTGAGCGGGTTGGCGTTGTTCCACACCCAGCCCTGGGTGGCGCCGGCGGCGACCGGGCCGGTGGACCACGACGCCTGCTGCGCGGCGCTGCGGGTGGTGGCCCGGTCGCGGGCGTCCCGTTCAGCGCCGGCCGGGGCGGCCGGGGCGGCCGGGGCGGCCGGGGCGGGCGTCGGGGCGAGCAGCACGGCTGCCAGCAGGCTCAGCAACCAGGTCCACACCGTCGGTCGTCTCGTCACGGTCGGTGCTCCTCAGCGGTCGGGTCGGCGGTGGTCCGGGTGCCGCCGGCGGGCGCACGGTGGTCCGGTTGCCCGGGAGCGGCAGTCGACCTGCGTCGGTCGCTGCCCGGGGCGGCAGCCGACGTGGCTGGTCGTGGTGCCGGGTGCGGCTGGGGACAAGGTCGCACAGGGACGGCCGGCGCGGTGGGGCCGATATCCGACAGCGCGGTAGCGCCCCGTGGCGCCCCGACGTCGCTACAGTCCAGATCCCGCCTGGAAGGAATCCCACCGATGGCAATGTCCCGAACCGGCCGCCGGTGGTGCGGCGCGCACCTCGCCGCCCTCCTCGCGGTGACCCTCGTCGCACCGCTGCCGTACCCCGGCGCGGCGGTCGCCGGCACCGGACTCGGCGACGGCGACGTGCTGGTCGCCCGCACCGCGCAGGACTACGTCTACCGCACCTACCAGCGGCGCTGGTCGGTGGTCGCCGTCCAGCCCGGCGCGACCGCCGACTGGGACCTGACCCTGCGCGACGCCGCCGGCACCACCCTGGCCACCAGCTGGTACGGCGTCGGGCGCACCGACTTCGTGGTGGTCGACTCCACGGCCGGGCACCGGCCGTTCGGCGCGTACACGGCCGCCGTGAGCGCGTACACGGCCGGCCCGTACTGGGTGCAGCAGCGCACGGACACCACCACGATCACCCTGCCGCCGGTGACCCACTCCGGCACCACCGGAGCGGCCGACCCCGACCTGACCTTCTCCAGCCTGGTCGACCACGACGTGATCACCGTCGCCGACCTCTACCTGACGGCGGGGGAGTCGTTCTGGGCGAACACCACGACCGCCGCGTCGTCGCTGCTGCTGGCGGAGAGCGACCCGGCCGACCCGGCGACCTTCGCCCAGGGCCGGGCCACCGTGGCCGCCCGGCAGCACACCCAGGTCCTCGACGGCTGCACGCTCTATACCGCCCAGCGCACCGGCTGGCACGCCCTGGTCCAGCTCGGCGACCGGGCACCCAGCACGCACGTCCCGACCCAGGGGACCGGGTACGCCCTGCACCGGGTCGACCCGGCCCGTCCGCTCAGCTGCCCGCAGCGGGAGTTCCCCGGCCCGACCCCCTGATCAGCGGTGCGGCCGGGCGGGTGTCATTCCGCGGGGGTGGCGTCGGCCGGGCGACGACGGCCGGCGTCGTCGGCGATGATCACGGTGGCCACCATCAGCGCGACGCAGAGGCTGAACAGCCACGAGTCGTCGGAGGAGAATTTGGCGGAGACCGGAGCCTGGAGCGCGGCGAGCAGGAAGCCGAGCCAGGCCAGGCGACGCTGACGAGGGGTGAGGAAACCGGAGCCCTGTTGCATCCCGAAAGTCTTGCGCGCCCCCTGCGGATTACCGTCAGCCGAACGGTGGATTCTGGACTACCTGTCCGCTTTCCTGCCCGTCCGGGCGTTCCAAACCACCGGTTCGGGGGAGGCGACAATCACGTCGACCCGTTCTCGATGATGCGGCAGGATGAGCCTCCGTGCCCGTCGCCCCGCCCCGTACCTCCCTGCTCCTGCTCGCCTACCTCGCCTTCGTCAGCCTCGGCCTGCCCGACGGCCTGCTCGGCGTCGGCTGGCCCTCGATCAGCACCGAGTTCGGCGTACCCACCGCAGCGGTCGGCCTGGTGCTCACCGCCGGCACGATCGGCTACCTCACCTCCAGCGTCCTGGCCGGGTTCACCCTCGCCCGGCTCGGCGTGGGCCGGCTGCTCGCCGGCAGCACCCTGCTGGCCAGCCTGGCGCTGACCGGGTACGCCAGCGCACCCGGGCTGACCGTGCTGATCTGCTGTGCGCTGGTGCTCGGCCTCGGCTCCGGAGCCATCGACTCCGGCCTCAACGCGTACGCGGCCGGGGCGTTCGGCCCCCGGCACATGAACTGGATGCACGCCTTCTTCGGTCTCGGCGTGGCGATCGGCCCCCTGGTGATGACCGCCATGCTGAGCACCGGCGCGGGCTGGCGCTGGGGGTACGCGGTCACCGCCGCCGCCCAGCTCGCGCTGGCCACCGCGTTCGCGCTCACCGTCGGCGCGTGGCGGGACCGGGCGGGCGGCCCGGGGTCGCCGAAGCGCGCCGGGCCGGCCGGGGAGACCGCCGCCAGTGCACCGGTCGACGCCGTCGCCGCCGCGCCGGTCGGGCCCCCGCAGCGTGGTCCGGTCGACGACGCTGTGCCGGGCGGGGTGGCGACGCCGGGCGGGGCGGCGGAGCCGGCCGTGGTGCGGATCGCCGAGACCCTGCGGCTGCCCGCCGTCTGGTTCGGCGCGCTCGCCTTCGCCATCTACGTGGCCATCGAGGTGTCCGCCGGGCTCTACGCGTTCCTGCTGCTCACCGAGGGGCGAGGGCTGTCCGCCGCGGTCGCCGGGCTGAGCGTCTCCGCCTACTGGGGGAGCCTGTTCGTCGGCCGGGTGGTGCAGGGGCTGGTCGCCGAACGGCTCGGCACCGCCCGGGTGCTGCGGGGCAGCCTGCTGGGGATGGCCGTCGGGGCGGTGCTGATCGCGCTGCCGGCCCCGGGCTGGGTGACGGTGGCCGGCCTGGTCGTGCTCGGCTTCGCCGCCGCGCCGGTGTTCCCGCTGCTCACCCTGAGCACGGCGGAGCGGGTCGGCCGGCAGCACGCGGACCGGGTGATCGGCGTGCAGATCGGCGCAGCCGGGATCGGGGCCGCCCTCATCCCGGCCGGGCTCGGGGTGCTGCTCGGTGACACGTCGGTGCGGTTGCTCGGCCCGGTGCTGACGGTGCTGGCGGTGGCCCTGCTGGTGGCGCACGCGGCAGCCGCCCGCCGCACCGCCGCACCGGCCGACTGAGCGGGCCGTTGGGTCACATGGTGTCCGGGCCGGTACGTCCCGTCGTGGAGGGGCGGTAGGCACGCTCGGTGTCGGTCATCTCCCGACGCTCGGCGGCCGGGCCGGCACCCCGGTCCACCGGTTCGGGGCCGTGCCCGAAGGCCGCCTCCTCACCCGCGTCGTTGCCGGTCGGATCGTCGGCCTGCCCGTCGATGGTGGACCGCGCGATCGCCCGGTCCAACTCCTCCAGCGGTGTCTTCTCCTCGTCCCGCCAGACCCTGCCGTCGTTGTCCGTCATCCCTTCGCGGTACCCCGACCAGATGATCGCAAACGGCCAACCCGGGGGCGGACCGCAACACCCCGGCACCGCGGACGGCCGCCGGGGGAGCCGGCGGCCGTCGGTGGAGCGCCTGACGTACGTGCGTGGGTGTGGATCAGGGCTGCGGGCGGTCGACCGACCCGCGCCACGCGCCGGTCTCCTGACCGCGACGCTCGATGAACTGCTTGAACCGCTCCAGGTCACCCTTGGTGCGCCGGTCCACCACGCCGAGCTTGTCGCCGGCCTGCTCGACCACGCCGTGCGGCTCGAAGTCCATCTGCAGGGTCACCCGGGTGTTGTCCTCGTCGAGGCGGTGGAACGTCACCACGCCGGCCTGCTGGGTGCCGCCTGTCGACTTCCAGGCCACCCGCTCGTCGGGCAGCTGCTCGGTGATCTCGGCGTCGAACTCGCGCTTGACCCCGGCGATCTCCACCGTCCAGTGGGTCATCGTGTCCGACAGCTGCCGGACCTCCTGCACCCCCTCCATGAAGTGGGGGAACTCCTCGAACTGGGTCCACTGGTCGTAGGCGGTCCGTACCGGTACGGACACGTCCACATGTTCGATAACGCCGCTCATTGGAAGTCCTCCTCTGCCCGCTGGTGGTCGTCCGGATCGTGGGCCGATCCGGTCACCAGCGCGTCGTCTCGTTTCGGTGCCCGAGGGCGGCCCACACCTCGGAAATCGTCTGGTAACGGGTGCCCTCCGGCAGCCGCTCCAGGGCGGCCACGAGGTCGTCGGGCGCCTGGTTCTCCCGCGCGTTGGCGATCAGGGCCAGGCGGTCCCCCGGCAGGGCCGCCATCGTGATGAACCGGCCCAACCGGCTGCGCGCCTCCACGTCCTCCGAGGTCATCCCCTGGGGGGTGCCGGTCCGCAGGTCGCCCGCCGGGGCCGTGGTGGCGCCCGGCTGGTCCTCGCCGGCCGGCTCCGCCTCGCGGAACTCCTCGACCCGCGAGCCCGCGGTGCCCGGCCCCTGGACGAGGCCGCTGACCTCCTGGCTCATCTGGTCGTCGACCCTCGGTGCGTGCTTGCTGCTGCCACGTTCCATGTCTGGTGTGCTACCCGCAGTCGGTGCGGGGAAACGCCGGGCCGGACGGGTACCCGACCGGTCACGAACCGGCGGTGGCCTTCGGCGGCAACGCCGGCTCAGCCGCGGCGTCCCGGCCCGCCTGCAACCGGCGTCCCCGCTGCAACTCGGCGTTGATCTGCACCCCGAACATCAGCGCCGAGTTCGACAGGTACAGCCACACCAGGAAGGCGATGACCGCGCCCAGGCTGCCGTAGGTGACGTCGTACGAGCCGAAGTTGGCCACGTAGAGGCCGAAACCGAAGGAGACGACGATCCAGGACAGCAGGGCCACCGCCCCGCCCGGGGTGAGCCAGCGGAACCGGGGCTGCCGGACGTTCGGTGCTATCCAGAACATCAGCGACAAAAGTGTCATCATCACCATGGCCAACACCGGCCACTTCGCGACGCTCCACACCGTGCGGGCCAGTCCACCCGCCCCCACCAGGTCGCCCACCGCGTCGGTCACCGGCCCGCTGACGATCAGGCCCAGCGCCACCACCGCGAGCAGCACCAGCGACAACGCGGCCATCGCGATCTGCAACGGGCGCAGCCGGTAGAACGGGCGGCCCTCCTCGACCCCGTAGATCGCGTTGGAGGCCCGGGTGAACGCGCCGATGAACCCGGACGCCGACCACAACGCGCCCGCCAACCCGAAGCTGAGCAGCACCTTCGTGCCGCTCTGCTGGTCGACCACCGTGCGGACCACCGAGACGAAACCCTCGTTGCCGACCACCGAGCCGGCCCCGATGTCGCGGGCCAGATCCAACACCGTGTCCACGGTGCGCTCGCCGTCGGAGACCAGACCGACCAGGGCGACCACCACGACCGTGGACGGAAAGAGGGCGAGCACCCCGTAGTAGGTCAACGCCGCCGCCCAGTCGGCGCAGTTGTCCTTCACGAAACCCTGCCCGCTGCGGATCAGCACCCCCCGCCAGGTGGACCAGCTCAACTGGCGCATCCGCCGGGGAATCCGCAGCTGCGGTCCGTCCTCGGCGACCGCGGTCGGCTCCGTCGTCGCTGCCATGCTCGGCTCCTCGTCGCCCGGCGACCCGCGGACCCGACGTCCGGTGCGCGCCTGGGCCGGGCGGTACCCGACGGCGGAAATCGACAAACCCGACGCCCGTGTTTGCCGGTGCGGGCGCAGGGAACCGTGCAGACAGCCAGACAGTCGACGCGGAGGAGGACGAGATGCCCGGGCGCGAGGTACTGCCCAGCACGCTGCGACGCTCCCCGGACAAGGCGCAACGCACCTGGGAGAAGACACACGACTCGGCGGTGCAGACCTACGGCGAGGGGGAACGGGCGCACCGCGCCGCCTTCGCCGCCGTCAAGCACAGCTTCGAGAAGGTCGGCGACCACTGGGAACCCAAGGGACGCAAGGGACCCAGCGACCGGCAGGCCGCAGGCGGTGGCCCCGCCCGCCGGGCACCCACCGCCGGTGGAGTGGACGCCAACGCCACCAAGGACCACCTGATGCAGGTGGCGAAGAAACTCGACGTGCCCGGCCGCAGTCGGATGACCAAGCCGGAACTGGTCAAGGCCATCGAGAAGGCCAACGACCGGGCCACCCGCAAGGCCCGGGGCGACTGACCGCCGGATCCGGTGAGGTACGCGGGCCGCTCCGGTTCGGGGCGGCCCGGCTCACCAGTGCCCGCCGGCCGGCGGTTCCAGGTGGACCGCCTTGACCGCGCTGAACTCGTCCAGCAGTTCCGGGCCGTACCCGAAGCCCTGGCCGCTGCCCCGGCGTGGCTGCGCGGCACCACCCGGAGCGCCCCCGAACACCGCGTTGACCTTCACGGTGCCCACCGGCAGCTCCCGCCAGGCCCGCTGGGCGTGGCTCATCGACCCGGTCAGCACCGTCGCCGCCAGCCCGTACGGCGAGTCGGCGGCACACCGCAGCGCCTCGCTGAACGAATCCACCGAAACCACCGCCGCCACCGGCCCGAACGTCTCCTCCCGGACCAGCGTCATCTCGTGCCGGCAGTCGGTGACCACCGTCGCCGGATAGAACGCCCCCGGCCCGTCCGGCAGCACCCCACCGGCGCGTAGCGTCGCCCCCTGCGCCACCGCCGCCGTGACCTGCCCGTGCACCTGGTCGCGGTGCCGCCGGTCGACAAGCGGGCCCAGCTCGGTGGCCGGGTCGCGCCCCGGCCCGACGACCAGCGCCCCGGCCCGCTGCACCAGCGCGTCGACGAAGTCCTCCGCGACGTCCCGGTGCGCGTAGATCCGCTCCACCGCCACGCAGAGCTGCCCGGCGTTGGCGAACGCCCCGAGGGCCGCCTGTTCGGCCGCCCAGCCCGGGTCCACCCCGGCGTCGACCACCAGCGGGTCGCTGCCGCCGTTCTCCAGCAGGGCCTTGGCCCCGGTCCGGGCGCAGGCCGCCGCGATCGCCCGGCCGGTCTTGGTGGCACCGACGTGCGCCACCACGTCCACCGGCTGCGCGGCCAACGCCGCACCCACCTCCGCGCCCCCGGTCAGCAGGGACAGCACCCCCGCCGGGAACACCCCGTCGAGCAGCCGGGCCAGCAGCCAACCGGTCACCGGGGTCCGTTCGCTGGGCTTGAACAGCACCACGTTGCCGGTGACCAGGGCGGCACCGAGCAGGCCGCAGGAGACCGCGACCGGGTCGTTCCACGGGGTGATCGCGGCGACCACCCCGCGCGGCTGCGGCGTCATGAAGTCGATCGCGTCGAGGCCGCCGTGCAGCGTCCGGCCGCCCCGCAGCGGGCCCAGCTCGGCGTACTGGCGCAGGGTGCCCACGCCGGCCGCCACCCCGCCCCGGGCGTCACCCAGCGGCTTGCCCATCTCCGCCGTCGTCGCGGCGGCCAACTCCTCCGCCCCCGCGGCCACCGCGTCCGCCGCCTGGGCCAGCAGCTCCGCCCGCTGCGCCGTCGGGGTGGCCGCCCACTCGGTGGCCAGTTCCCGGGCCGCCTCGACCGCCTTGGCCACCTCGTCCGCCGTCGCCACCGGCACCGTGCCGAACGGGGAGCCGTCGGCCGGATCGTGGACCGTCAACTCACCGCCCGCACCGCCCGCGCCCCATACTCCACCGATGAGCTGCTCCACCCGGTACATGCGGCGGGATGCCCGGCTCCCGGCGAAGCAAACGCGTTTCGCCCGGTTGCCGGCCGGGTAGCCGGATCTGATGATCTCGCCCGGCACGGACAGCGCGGACGCCGTCGTCATCGGCGCCGGCCACAACGGCCTGGTGGCCGCCAACCTGCTCGCCGACGCCGGCTGGGACGTCGTGGTGCTGGAGGCGACCGCCATGCCCGGTGGGGCGGTCCAGTCCGCCGAGGTCACCGCCCCCGGCTACCTCAGCGACCTCTACAGCTCCTTCTACCCCCTCGGGTACGCCTCCCCGGTGCTGGCCGGCCTCGACCTGCCCCGCTACGGGCTGACCTGGACGCACGCCCCCGACGTGCTGGCCCACCTGCTGCCCGACGGACGGGCCGCGGTGATCAACCGGGACCTGGACCGCACCGCCGCCTCGCTGGAGACGTTCGCCCCCGGCGACGGGGACCGCTGGCGGCACGCGTACGCCGACTGGGCGCAGGTGTCCGGGCCGATGCTCGACGCCATCACCACCCCCTTCCCCCCGGTACGCGGCGGGCTGGGTCTGCTACGCCAACTGCGGGTCGGCGGCGCGCTGCGCCTGGCCCGCCGGCTGGTCCTGCCGGTACGCAAACTCGGCGGTGAACTGTTCACCGGCGAGGGCGGCCCCGCGCTGCTGGCCGGCTGCGCCCTGCACACCGACCTGTCCCCCGAGGAGGCCGGCTCCGGCGTGTACGGCTGGCTGCTGGCCATGCTGGGTCAGCAGGTCGGCTGGCCGGTGCCGGTGGGCGGCGCGCAGCGGATCACCGACGCGCTGGTCGCCCGGCTCACCGAACGCGGCGGCCGGATCTCCTACCGGGCGCAGGTCGACCGGGTGCTCACCGCCCGGGGCCGGGCGATGGGGGTGCGCACCGTCGGCGGGGCCACCTTTCGGGCCCGCCGGGCGGTGCTCGCCGACGTGCCCGCTCCCGCCCTCTACCTGGACCTGGTGGGTGCCGCTCTGCTGCCACCCCGGCTGGTGGAGGACCTGGCCCACTTCCGCTGGGACGGCTCCACCCTCAAGGTCGACTGGGCGTTGTCCGCCCCGCTGCCGTGGACCAACCCGGCGGTGGCCGGCGCCGGCACCGTGCACCTGGGCGCCGATCTCGACGGGCTCACCACGTACTCCGCCGAACTGGCCCGGGGCGAGATCCCGGCGCAGCCGTTTCTGCTGGTGGGGCAGATGAGCACCGCCGACCCGACGCACTCGCCGGCCGGCACCGAGTCGCTCTGGGCATACACCCACCTGCCGTTCCGGCGGCACTGGCGGGCCGAGGACATCGCCCGGCAGGTGGACCGGATGGAGGACGTGCTGGAGGCCGCCGCCCCCGGGTTTCGCAGCCGGATCGTCGGCCGGCACGTCGCCGGTCCGGCCGAGCTGGAGCAGGGCGACCCGAGCCTGGTCGGCGGGGCGCTGGGCGGTGGCACCGCGGCGGCGTACCAGCAGCTGTTCCTGCGCCCGATCCCCGGCCTGGGCCGGGCCGACACCCCCATCGACCGGCTCTACCTGGCCAGCGCGTCGGCGCACCCCGGCGGCGGGGTGCACGGCGCACCCGGCGCGAACGCCGCCCGCGCCGCGCTGGCCCGCGACCGTGCCGTCACCGGCGGCCTGTACGCCGGGATGATCGACGCCGCGCACCGGACGCTCTACCGCGCCGACCACTGAACCGGGCGGAACCGGCCCTGCGGCGGGCACCGGCGACCCCGGTCACCGGCGCCCGCGTCAGGAGTCCAGGTTGCGGTGCCGGGTACGCAGCTTGAACGGCATCAGCGCGCTCTCCACCTTGGTCGCGGTCGTCATCTTGGACAGGCCGTCGCGACGCTCCTCGAACCGGATCGGCACCTCCAGGATGGTGTGCCCCAGCTTGGTGGCCAGGTAGTGCATCTCCACCTGGAAGCTGTAACCGTTCGACTGCACCCGGTGCAGGCCGATGTCGCGCAACGCGTCGGCCCGCCAGATCTTGAAGCCGGCGGTCAGGTCACGGATGCGCACCCGCAGCAGCGTGTGCACGTACAGGTTGGCCCAGCCGCTGAGCGCCCGCCGGTAGAGCGGCCACGCCTCGTCGAGCTGGCCGCCGGGCACGTACCGGGACCCGATCACCACGCCGGCCTGGGTGGACAGCAACGCCCCCAGCATCCCGGGCAGCGCCTCCGGCGGGTGCGACAGGTCGGCGTCCATCTGCGCCACGTACTCCGCGCCGCCGTCCAGGGCCCGGCCGATGCCGTCGACGTACGCCCGGCCCAGGCCCTCCTTGCCGGCCCGGTGCACCACCTGCACCTTGTCCGGGTGCTCGATGGCCAGCTTGTCGGCCACCTCGCCGGTGCCGTCCGGCGAGTTGTCGTCGGCGACGAGCACCTTCAACCCCGGCAGCGGAAGGGCCAGCAGCCGGTCGACCAACACCGGGAGGTTGCCCGCCTCGTTGTAGGTGGGGACCACGACGGTCAGGCGTGCGTCCCGCCACGGTGACGGCAGCTCCACGGGTTCGATCATGTCGGACATCCTCAGTCGGCGGACGGCATTCCCCCACAGGGTAGCCAAAAGCCCGGCGGGACCCCGCCGAGGCTCCCCGCGACCGCCCGGTCACCGATCGGCGTGCGTGTCGGCCTTCTGCCGTACGGCGATGTCGGAGAGCCGACGCAGGGTCTCCTTGTTGCGCTGGTGCAGCACCAGGTCGTTGAGCTTGGTGCGGAACCAGCGCAACGGGCCGGCGGCGAAGTCCTCGCCGATGCGGACCCGGGTCGCACCGTCACCGGTCGGGGTCAGGGTGAACACCACGATCGCCTCCCCGGCCGGCCACAGGCCGGCCCGCAGCACCAGCCGGTGCGGTGGGTCGCAGGCCAGCACCGTCGAGGCGTCCTCCAGCGAGAACGGCCACGGCCCGGCCCGGTGGTGCAGCCGGGTGCCCACCCGGGGCCACTGCGCGTCGACGTCGCGCACGTGCACCGTGCCGACCACCCAGTCGCTGTACGTCCACCCGTCGGCCAGCACGTCGAAGACCTGCTGCGGGGGTGCATCGACCACTCTCTCCACGATCGCCATCGCTGCCCTGTACCCGGGTCGTCCCGGCCTAACCCGGCGCGTTAGCTTCTCCGGGCCGACGGGTAACGCTGCACCGGCGACCCGACCCACCTGCCGACAGGGTCAGGTTTACTCCCCGGGGCCTCGGGAACCCGCCGCCCGTGCCACGGGACGCGGAGCCATATCAGTGCAGGCCAGGCCGGGTTGACCCGGGCGTTGGCCGGGGCCGTCCCGCGCTGTACGACGCGGTGCTGCTCGACCGGGACGGCACCCTGATCGAGGACGTCCCCTACAACGGCGACCCGGACAAGGTCCGGCCGGTGCCGGGGGCCCGGGCGGCACTGGACCGGCTGCGCGCCGCGGGCCTGCGCCTCGGGGTGGTCACCAACCAGTCGGGGCTGGCCCGGGGGCTGTTCACCGCCGCACAGCTGCGCGCCGTCAACGCCCGGGTGGAGGAACTGCTCGGCCCGTTCGATACCTGGCAGCACTGCCCGCACGACGAGCGCGCCGGCTGCGGCTGCCGCAAGCCCGCCCCGGGCATGGTGCACGCCGCCGCGCGGGCGCTCGGCACCACCGCGGACCGTTGCGTGCTGGTCGGGGACATCGACGCCGACCAGGCCGCCGCCGCTGCGGCCGGTGCCGCCGCGATCCTGGTGCCCACCCCCACCACCCGGGCCGCCGAGGTGGCCGCCGCCGGACACGTCGCCGCCGACCTGCCCGCCGCCGTGGACCTGATCCTGCGCCGGGCCGCCCTGGTCGCCGCCCCGTCCCCGCGCCGCACCGGCACCGTGCTGGTGGTCCGCAGCGACTCCGCCGGGGACGTCCTGGTCACCGGCCCCGCCATCCGCGCCGTCGCCGGTCACGCCGGGCGCGTCGTGCTGCTCTGCGGCCCCCGGGGCCGGGACGCCGCCGCCCTGCTGCCCGGTGTCGACGAGATCGTCGAGTGGCCGCTGCCCTGGATCGACGGCGCACCCGCCCCGGTCGACCCGCAGGACATCGACCGGCTCACCGCCCGGCTGCGGGCGGTACGCGCCGACGAGGCGGTCGTCTTCACCTCCTTCCACCAGTCACCGCTGCCGCTGGCCCTGCTGCTGCGGATGGCCGGTGTCCCGAGGGTCAGCGCGATCAGTGACGACTACCCCGGCTCCCTGCTCGACGTCCGGCACCGGGTCCCCGCCGGGCTGCCCGAGCCGGAACGGGCGTTGTCGCTGGCCGTCGCCGCCGGCTTCGCCCTGCCCGACGGCGACGACCTGCGGCTGCGGGTGCGCACCGACCGGCTGCCGCCCACACCGGCCGGGCTCGGCGGCCCCGGCTACCTGGTGCTGCATCCCGGTTCGGCGGTGCCGAGCCGGGCCGTACCACCCGACCTGGCCGCCCGGATCGTCCGGGTGCTCACCGCCGCCGGGCACCGGGTGGCGGTCACCGGTGGACCCGACGAGGCCGCGCTGACCGCCCGGGTGGCCGGCGACACCGGCATCGACCTGGGCGGCCGGACCGGGCTGGCCGAGCTGGCCGGGGTGCTCGCCGACGCCGGTGCGCTGGTGGTGGGCAACACCGGGCCGGCGCACCTGGCCGCCGCGCTGGGCGTGCCGGTGGTCAGCCTGTTCGCCCCGACCGTCCCCTACGGACAGTGGGGTCCGTACCGGGTGCCGACGGTCCGGCTGGGCGACGCCGCCGCGCCCTGCCGGGACACCCGGGCCACGGTCTGCCCGGTGCCGGGCCACCCCTGCCTGGCCGCCGTCGAGCCGGGCCGGGTCCTCGACGCGGTACGCCTGCTGGGCGTTCCCGCCGACGCCCCGACCGGCCCGGTCGGCGTGCCACTCCTCGGCCCCGCCGGACCGTCGCCGGCCGGACCGTCGCCGGCCGAGTCACCGGCCGGACCCTCGCCGGCCGGGGCGTCGCCGGTGACCGTGGGGCGGGGGAGTCACCGATGAACATCCTGCTCTGGCACGTACACGGGTCGTGGACCACGTCCTTCGTGCACGGCAAGCATCGCTACCTGGTGCCGGTCACCCCCGACCGGGGCGCGTACGGGCTGGGCCGGGCGCGCACCTACCCGTGGCCGGACAGCGCCGTCGAGGTGACCCCGCAGCAGTTGCGCCACGCCGACGTCGACGTGGTGCTGCTGCAACGCCCCGAGGAGTACGACCTGGCCGGCGAGTGGCTCGGCCGGCCGGTGGGCCGGGCGGTGCCGGCGGTCTACGTCGAACACAACACCCCGAAGGGCGACGTGCCGAACACCCGGCACCCGATGGCCGACCGGGACGACCTGCTGCTCACCCACGTCACCCACTTCAACGAGTTGTTCTGGGACAACGGGAGCACCCGCACCGCAGTCGTCGAGCACGGGGTGGTGCCCCCCGCCGTCACCTGGACCGGCGAGCTGGACCGGCTCGCCGTGGTGATCAACGAGCCGGTACGCCGGGGGCGGATCACCGGCACCGACCTGCTGGCCCGGTTCGCCGAGATCGCCCCGCTGGACGTCTTCGGGATGAAGGTCGCCGGGCTCGCCGACCACCTCGGACTGCCGGCCGACCGGCTGACCAGCCACGACGACGTCCCGCAGCACCGGATGCACGCCGAGTTGGCCCGGCGGCGGGCCTACCTGCACCTGTGCCGGTGGACCTCGCTGGGGCTGAGCCTGATCGAGGCGATGACCATCGGCATGCCCGTGGTCGCGCTGGCCACCACCGAGGCCGTACAGGCGGTGCCACCGGGGGCGGGGGCGCTGTCCACCCGGGTCGACACCCTGCTCGCCGCCGCCGCCGGGTTCGTCGCCGACCCCGCCGAGGCCCGCCGGGTGGGTGCGCAGGCGCGTACCGCCGCGCTGGGCCGTTACGGCCTCGACCGTTTCCTCGCCGACTGGGACCGCCTGCTGGAGGAGGAAGTATGCGCATCGCGATGATCTCCGAGCACGCCAGCCCGCTCGCCGTGCTGGGCGGTGAGGACGCCGGTGGGCAGAACACGCATGTCGCGGAACTCTCCGCCGCGCTGGTGGCGGCCGGCCACGACGTCCGGGTCTACACCCGGCGCGACGCCGTCGACCTGCCGGTCACCGTCCGGGCCCCGGACGGGTACGAGGTGGTGCACGTGCCCGCCGGTCCGGCCGAGCCGGTCGCCAAGGACGCCCTGCTGCCGCACATGAAGGAGTTCAGCCACTGGCTCACCGCCCGGTGGCGGGGCGGGGACTGGACACCCGAGGTGGTGCACGCGCACTTCTGGATGAGCGGGCTGGCCGCGCTCGCCGCCAGCCGGCAGACCGGGGTGCCGGTGGTGCAGACCTACCACGCGTTGGGCACCGTCAAGAAGCGCTACCAGGGGGTGCAGGACACCAGCCCGGCCCGGCGGATCGGCTACGAACGGGAACTGGGCCGCGCCGTCGACCGGGTCGTCGCCCAGTGCCGCGACGAGGTCGGGGAGTTGGTCCGCCTCGGTGTCCCCCGGTCCCGGATGACCGTCGTGCCGTCCGGGGTGAACCTGGACACCTTCGCCCCGCTCGGCCCGGCCGTCGAGCGGGAACCCGACCGTCCCCGGGTGCTCACCGTCGGCCGGCTGGTCGAGCGTAAGGGCTTCCAGACGGTGATCCGGGCGATGGCACTGGTGCCCGACGCCGAGTGCCTGGTGGTCGGGGGGCCGCCCGCCGGGCTGCTGGAGACCGACCCGTACGCCCGGCGGCTGCGGGCGCTCGCCGGCACCTGCGGGGTCGCCGACCGGGTCCGGCTGGTCGGGGCGGTGCCCCGGGAGGAGATGGGCCGCTGGTACCGGTCGGCCGACGTGCTGGTCGCCGCGCCCTGGTACGAACCGTTCGGGCTGACCCCGCTGGAGGCGATGGCCTGCGGGGTGCCCGTCGTCGGTACCGCGGTCGGCGGCATCCGCGACACCGTGGTCGACGGGGTGACCGGCGACCTGGTCCCGGCCCGTGACCCGCAGGCGTTGGCCGCCGCGCTGGGCAGCCTGCTCGGCGACCGGATCCGCCGCTTCGGGTACGCCACCGCCGCGTTGCAGCGGGCCCGCCACAGCTACTCCTGGGCGACCGCCGCCGACCGGCTGGCCGAGGTGTACGCCGAGGTCGCCGCCGTGCACCGGCCGAGTCGGGTGGTCGCCTGATGACGACGTCGACCCGGGCGGCGCGGGCCGGCCTGCTGGACGCGCACCTCGACCTGCTGGTCGAGGCGATGCTGCCGTACCGCGCGGCGGAGCCGTTGCTGGCCCGCTGGGGCACCGAGCTGGCCGGCATCCTGGCCGGCGGCGGGCGGTTGCTGGTCGCCGGCAACGGGGGCAGCGCCGCCGAGGCCCAGCACCTCACCGCCGAGCTGGTCGGCCGGCTGCGTGACGACCGGCAGCCGCTGTCGGCGATCGCCCTGCACGCCGAGACCTCGGCGTTGACCGCGATCGGCAACGACTACGGCTACGACGAGGTCTTCGCCCGCCAGGTGCGGGCCCACGGCCGGCAGGGTGACGTGCTGCTGCTGATGTCGACCAGCGGGGCCAGCGGCAACCTGCTCGCCGCCGTCGACGCCGCCCGGGAGACCGGGTTGCGCTGCTGGGCGTTCACCGGCCCCGCGCCGAACCCGCTCGCCGGGGCCTGCCACGAGGCGCTGACCGTCGCCTCCCCGGACAGCCAGGTGGTGCAGGAGCTGCACCTGGTCTCCACCCACGTGCTCTGCGAGTACGTCGACCGGGCGCTGCCCACGGCGCTGGCGGCCCTGGCCGGGCAGTCGGCCGCCGTGGCCGCCGACCGTGGCGTCGCCCCGACCGGGCAGCCGCCCGCCCCCCCGGGCGGCGTCCCGGACCTGCCGGTCGACGGCCCGCCGGCCGACGAACTGCCCGATCCGCTGGTGGACGCCGTGCCCGACCCGTCGGTGGACGCCCTGCCCGACCCGTCGGTGGACGCCCTGCCGGTGGACGGTCCGTTGGTGGATGGTCCGGCGGGGGATCGTCGGCCCGTGCCGCCGCTGGCGGATCCCGGTCCGGTGCGGGCCGGGGTGGAGGTGGTCGTCGACGGGATCGACCCGGCGGCCGACGGGCACCGGGAGGATCCGGCGTGAGGGGCCCACTGGTGGTGGTCGGGGACACCCTGCTCGACCGGGACGTCGAGGGGGTGGTGAACCGGCTCTGCCCCGACTCACCCGTGCCGGTGCTGGACGAGACGGCGTACGCCGACCGGCCCGGCGGGGCGGGCCTGGCCGCCGTCTTCGCCGCCGCCGCAGGTGCCGAGGTGGCGTTGGTGACCGCCCTCGCCGACGACGCCGGGGCGGCCCGGCTCAGTTGCCTGCTGACCGCCGCCGGGGTGCAGGTGTACGGCCTGCCGCTGGCCGGGACCACGCCGGAGAAGATCCGGCTGCGGGCCCGGGGCCGGGTGCTGCTGCGCCACGACCGGGGCGGCGCGGCGGGCGAACCGGGGCCACCCTCCGAGGCGGTCCTCCGGCTGCTCGCGGGGGCGTCCGCAGTGCTGGTCAGCGACTACGGCCGGGGGGTGGCCCGGCAGCCGGCGCTGCGGGCGGCGCTGGCCGCGACCCGGGCCCCGGTGGTGTGGGACCCGCATCCGCGTGGCCCGGTCGCCGTGCCCGGGGTGCAGTTGGTCACGCCGAACGAGGCGGAGGCCCGGGACCTGGCCAAGGTGCCGCCGGGCGGGTCACGGCTGGCGGTCGCGGCCCGTGCCGGGCAGGGGCTGCGGGACCGGTGGCGGGCCGGGGCGGTGGTGGTCACCCTCGGCGGTGACGGCGCGCTGCTCTGCTCCGCCGGGTCGACCCCGCTGATGGTCTCCGCGCCGCTGTCCGCGGAGGGGGACACCTGCGGGGCGGGGGACCGGTTCGCCGCGGCGGCCGGGCTGGCGCTGGCCCAGGGTGCGCTGGTCTCCGAGGCGGTCCAGGCGGCGGTCGGCGCGGCATCGGCGTACGTGGCGGACGGGGGAGTGGCCACCGCGCTGCCCGCACCGGTGCGGGCCTGCCCGCCGGTGCTGGTCGGCGGCGGGGAGCGGATCGGGGCCGCCGCCGCCGGTGCGGTGGTGGCCGAGGTCCGGGCGGCCGGCGGGACGGTGGTGGCCACCGGCGGTTGCTTCGACCTGCTGCACGCCGGGCACGTGGCGACCCTCCAGGCCGCCCGGCAGCTCGGCGACTGCCTGGTGGTGTGCGTGAACTCCGACGCCAGCGTCACCGCGCTCAAGGGCCCGGACCGGCCGGTGATCCCGCAGGGGGACCGGGCCCGGCTGCTCGCCGCGCTGGGCTGCGTCGACGCGGTGGTGGTCTTCGACGAGACCACCCCGCACGCGGCGCTGGGCTGGCTGCGGCCCGACATCTGGGTCAAGGGCGGGGACTACGCCACCGGCGTCGGTGACGGACCGGCCCTGCCGGAGGCCGAGCTGTTGCGCCGGTGGGGTGGGGACAGCGTGGTGGTGCCGTACCTCGCCGGGCGTTCCACCACCGAGATGATCGCGGCGGCCCGCGGTGGACGCCGGACCGCCGCCCCGCAGCCGGGGCCGGCGGGTACCCCGGCCGGCCCGGCGCCTTCGACGGCGGGCCCGGCACGTACGACAGCGGAGGGAGCACGATGAGCAGCAGTCCACCCGGTGCCGGTCCGGCCGTCCTGGTCACCGGCGGGTCGAGCGGGCTCGGCGCGGCGGTGGTCGCCGCCGTGGCCGGCTCCGGCGGACGACCACTCGTGCTGGACCGACGCCGCCCCGGCGACGGGGTGCCGTGGGTCGAGTGCGACCTGGCCGACACCCGGGCCGCCGAGGAGGCCACCCGGGAGCTGGCCGAGCAGGCCGGCGGGTTGGACGCGGTGGTGACCGCCGCCGGGATGGACGTGCCGGGCCGGCTGGCCGACGTCCCCCGCGACACCTGGGAGCGGATCGTCGTGGTGGACCTGCTCGCCACGGTGGCGGTGATCCGGGCCGCGCTGCCCTACCTGGCGGAGTCCCGGGGCAACGTCGTCACGGTCGCCTCCACCCTGGGCGTCAAGGCGGTCGGGGACGCCACCGCGTACTGCGCGGCGAAGTTCGGGGTGGTCGGGTTCACCCGGTCGCTCGCCGCCGAGCTGGCCGGCAGCGTCGGGGTGACCCTGGTGATCCCGGGCGGGATGCGGACCGCCTTCTTCGACGACCGCGACCCGCAGTACCGACCGGGGCCGGACGCGAAGCTCAACGACCCGGCCGACACCGCCGCCGCGATCATGTTCGCGCTGTCCCAACCACCCGGCTGTGCCGTGCGGGAACTGGTGGTCTGCGCCGAACAGGAGACCTCGTACCCGTGATCCTGGTGCTGCGGGCGCTCGGCGTCGGTGACCTGGCCACCGCGGTGCCCGCGCTGCGGGCGCTGCGGGCCGGATACCCGGACGAGGAGCTGGTGCTGGCCGCGCCGGCCTGGCTGGGCCCGCTGGTCGACCTGGTCGGCGGGATCGACCGGTTACTGCCCACCGACGACCTCGGCCGGCCACCCTGGCCCGATACGACCGGGTGGCCCGACCGGTCGTCCGGTGGTGCGCCGCCCTGGCTCGGGTCGTCGCCGTCGGGTGCGCCGGGGTGGTCCGGGCCGCCGCCGGAGGTGGCGGTCAACCTGCACGGGCGGGGACCGGGCTCGCACCGGATGCTGGCCGGGGCGGGCCGGCTGTGGGCCTTCCGGTGTCCGCCGGCCGGGCACTGCGCCGGCCCCGGCTGGCGCGACGACGAACACGAGGTGGACCGGTGGTGCCGGTTGCTCGCCTGGTACGGCGTCACGGCCGACCGCACCGACCTGGCGTTGCGGCGGCCGGCAGCGGGGCGGATGCCGACCGGGGCGACAGTCGTGCATCCCGGCAGCAAGGTCGAGGCGAAGCGGTGGCCGGCGGACCGGTTCGCCGCGCTGGCCCGGCAGCTGACCGACCGGGGGCACCGGGTGGTGGTGACCGGTTCGGCCGGCGAGCGGGAGCTGGCCGGCCTGGTGGCGGCCGAGGCGGGCCTGCCGGGGTCGGCGGTGCTGGCCGGCCGGACCGACCTGGGCGAGTTGGCCGCGTTGGTGGCCGCCGCCCGGCTGGTGGTCAGCGGGGACACCGGGGTCGGCCACCTCGCGACCGCCTACCGGGTGCCGTCGGTGCTGCTGTTCGGCCCGGTGCCTCCGGCCCGGTGGGGGCCGCCGCCGGACCGGCCGTGGCACCGGGTGCTCTGGGCGTCGGGCGAGGATTGCGACGGTTCGTCCGGGGTACCACCGGCGTCGAGATGGGCGGCGCTCCCGGTCGACCGGGTGTTGGCCGCCGTGGACGAGGCCGAGGAAACGGTACGGGTCTGAGGTGCGACTGCGGCGTAGTGATCCGGGTCGGGCGGGGTACGGGCGTCGCCGACGTGGCAAGGGCTGGACCTTCCTGGACCGGCACGGTGCCCGGGTCCGGGACCCCGACACCCTGGCCTGGCTGGGCGACCTGGTGATCCCACCGGCCTGGTCGGACGTGTGGATCGCGCCGTACCCCAACGGGCACATCCTGGCCACCGGCACCGACGCCGCCGGGCGCCGGCAGTACCTCTACCACCCCGAGTGGCGGCGTAAGCGGGACGAGGCGAAGTTCGACCACGTGCTGGAGGTGGCCCGGCGGCTGCCGAGCCTGCGGGAGCGTATCGCCGGTGACCTGGCCGGCCGGGGGCTGAACCGGGACCGGGTGCTCGCCACCGTCGCCCGCCTGCTCGACATGGGCACCTTCCGGGTCGGCAACGAGCAGTACGCCGTCGGGGAGGACGCCACCTTCGGCGTGTCCACCCTGCGCCCGGAGCACGCCCGGTCCCGGGGCGGCTGCGTGGTCTTCGAGTTCCCGGCCAAGGGCGGCATCGAACAGGTCCGCCGGATCGAGGACCCGCAACTGTGCCGGGTGCTGACCCACCTGCGTCGGCGGCGGCGGACCGAGGAACGGCTCTTCGGCTACTGGGACGGGCGGACCTGGCGGGACGTGCGCAGCGACGAGGTCAACGGCTACCTGCGCGACGCCAGTGGCGGCGAGATGACCGCCAAGGACTTCCGCACCTGGCACGCCACCGTGCGGGCGGCCACGGAACTGGCGACCGTGGGGGCGCAGCGTTCCGTGACGGCCCGTCGCCGGGCGGTGGCCGGGGTGATGCGGGAGGTCGCCGAACTGCTCGGCAACACCCCCACGGTGGCCCGTACGTCGTACGTGGACCCCCGGGTGGTCGACCTCTACCACGACGGGGTGGTGCTGCCCGTGGCCGCCGGCTCCCCGCAGGAGCAGGTCGAGCGGCTGGTGCTGGAGTTGCTGGAGGAGGCCTGACCGGCCCCGCCGCGAGTCCTGGGGGGAAGGGCGACGGGGCCGGGGTCGGTGCGGCCGGGGAGCCCACCGCGCGATGTCGGTCGCGCCGGGTGGATGCGGCACCGGGGCGGTCGTCCGTGACCGGGGGTCACGGACGCCACCGCGGTCCCCCGTTACCGTCGGGCCGCACGGTCGGGTGACCGTCGGCCCACGGTCAGTATGTCGGCCCCGGGTTGACTTCGGACGCCGGGCTGTTGACTATCCGTGCCTGTTGCAGGTGGAGCGTCCGGTACGCCTGGGGGGTCAGCTGATGGGCGGCCCGGAAGGCCCGGCTGAAGTGCGCCTTGTCCCGGAAACCCCAGCGGGCGGCGATGGCCTGGACCGGCCGGTGCGCCAGCGCGGGATCGGCCAGGTCCCGCCGGCAGCGCTCCAACCGCAGTTCCCGGATGTACGCCGCCACCGTGGTCTGTTCCGCCTCGAAGAGCCGGTGCAGGCTCCGTACGGAGACGTGGTGCGCCTCGGCGATGGTGGCGGGGGTCAGCCCGGCGTCGCCCAGCCGACGTTGGGCGTACGCCCGCACCTGGGCGAGCAGCGCCTGACGGCGTACCTCGCGGGGCAGCTCGTCCTCGGCGACCAGGTACCGGCCCAACATGGTGGAGACCAGGTCCAGCGCCACCCCGCCCAGCCGTTCGGCGTCGGCCTGCCGGTACTGCTCGGGGTACGAGGTGATCCGGGTCAGGTACTGGGCGACCAGCGCGCCGATCCCCTCGCTGGCCGACATCCGGCCGGCCAGCAGCGGCGTGAGCCGATCCGGGGTCAGCGGGATCGACCCGTACGGGATCAGGGCGACGATCGAGGCGGCGTGCTCCGCGCCGTTGCCGTCGCCGAGGTGGCTCACCTCGTGCGGCCGGGAGCCGTCGTAGAAGGTGAACTCGCCCGCGCCCAGGCGGCTCTCCCGCCCGGCCTGCCCGGCGATGCCGGTGCCGTTGGTGGTGAGGGCGAGCATGTGGAAGTCCACCTCGGTGCGGCGGACCAGCTTCGCGGTGCGGACCGCCTCCAACGACGGGTAGCGGTACCGCACCAACCGGAGCGGACCCAGTTCGACGAACTCGGCGCGGGCCCGGAAGTCGTGCTGGTGCGCGGAGCGGATCCGCAACGGCGCGGCGGTCCGGGCGACCAGGTCCAGCCACATCCCGAACCGTTCCGCGGGTGGTAGTTGTTCGGTGTCGATCACTGTGCGGTGCACCATGTCCGGCCTCCCCGTCGGCGGGCATCACCCCACCATTGTGGACGAAGAGGCCAGCACCCCGAGTGCCCCGGCAAGATCGTGCTGCTTCATGGTTGGTGTGGCCTCCGGGCGTGGCGATGCCACTACAACCATGTTCGAGCGTGACCTTGAGGCAGGAACCCGCGTACGCGCGGTGCGGTCGGCGCGGCTCGACGACGCTGACGACAGCGCGGGCCGGGCCAGCCTGACGGCGGCCCGGCCCCGTAGCCGTACGCGGTGCGGTGTTCAGTCGTTGAGGACCTGGGAGAGACGGTCGCGGAACCTGCGCTCCGAGTCGCTGACCTGGTCGCCGCCGATGCCGAGCAGCCCTCCGCTGGACGCCGCCCCGACCACCTGCTCGGCGATCTCCACCAGCCAGTGCCGGTAGGCCCCGCCCTCGCCCTCGTCGACCTTGGCGGCCAGCAGGGCGGCCGCCTCCCCGGCCCGGACCAGCACGTCGTCGATGAGCGCCTGCGGGTCGGCCGGCGAGATCACCGGCAACTCCTCGCCGGCCTCCGGGTCGCCCACCCGGGACACGATCTCCCCGGCGACGGCGGCGACCAGCGGGCTGGCCGACTCCCGACCGGTGGCGATGGTCTCCAACCCGGCCGCGTTCTCGGCCCGGGTCCGCCGGGCGCCGTCCGACTCGGCGGCGCTCGCCGCGGTCAGGACCGACTGCGGCAGGCCGACCAGCAGCCCCCACTCCTCGTCGGAGAACCCGAACCCGGTGTACGCCGGCTGTTCGATCACGACTGAGCCCCTCTCGGTTCGTTTCACTGCGGGCACCGCACCCGGGCGGTCGCCCGGGTCAGGCTAGTCCAGCGTCAGCAGACCCTGTTCGGACACCACGCGCACGGAGAGCGTCTTGTAGCCCACCTCGTCGAAGAGCACCGTCATCCGGTCGTCCTCGTAGTTGAGGACCAGGCCGGAGCCCCACTCGGGGTGCCGGACCTGGCTGTGCACCGGGAAGGGGCCGACCGCGCCGTCGTTGGCGGCGCTGGTGCCGGCGTGGCAGTTGTCGCAGTGCCCGCAGATGTGCGACATCTGCTCACCGAAGTACGCCAGCAGCACCTGCCCCCGGCAGCCCGTGGTCTCGGCGAACGCCCGCATCATGTCGGTACGGGACCGGGTCACGGTCTGCTGCCGTTCCGCCTCGGCCAGGGCCGCCGCGCCGGCCTCCGCCGGGGTGGGGGCGTAGCGCGGGGCACCGATCTTCTGCCCGGCCCGGGGTTCGGCCGCGCCGATCTGCTCCAGCAGGGCCAGGTACTGGCCGAGCTTGCGCGGCCCGAGGCCGGTCGACTCGCGCAGCGCCTTCTTGGTGGCCGGTCGACGACGCAGCAGCGCGGCGAGGTCCCGCAGCTCGGTCTCGTCGGGCAGGCCGCCGGAGAAGTAGCGTTGCAGGCCGACGTCCTCGGCCCGCCACAGCAGCAGCACCCGGGCCGGCGCACCGTCGCGCCCGGCCCGGCCGATCTCCTGGAAGTAGCTGTCCGGCGAGTCGGGCAGCGCCATGTGCACCACCCAGGCGATGTTGGGCTTGTCGATGCCCATGCCGAACGCCGAGGTCGCCACCATGATCGGCACCTGGTCGGCGAGGAACGCCTCGTGCAGCCGGTGCCGGGCGGCGGTGGGCATCCCGCCGTGGTAGAACTCCGCCGGGTATCCGGCGGTGGTCAGTCGCTCGGCCAACTCCTCGGCGGCCCGCCGGGTCGGCACGTAGATGATGCCGGGCCGTACGTCGTCGCGCAGCAGTGCGATCAGCCGTCGCCAGCGGTAGTCGTCGGTCGGGCAGTGGGCGACCTCGACGAACAGGTTCGGCCGGTCCAGCCCGGAGACCACCACCTCGGGGTCACGCAGCCGCAGCCGGGCGATGATGTCGTCGCGTACCGGCGGGGAGGCGGTGGCGGTCAACGCCACTACCGGCGGGCGGCCGAGACCGTCGATCAGGTGGCCCAACGCCAGGTAGTCGGGGCGGAAGTCGTGCCCCCACGCCGAGATGCAGTGCGCCTCGTCGATCGCCACCAGGGCCGGCTCCAGCGACCGCACCTCGGCCATCCGGTCGGGGTTGGCCAGCGCCTCCGGGGTGATGAAGAGGAACTCCGCCCGCCCCTGCCGGATCTCGGTGATCGCCTCGGCCTGCTGGGCCGCGCTCTCGTCGGAGCTGATCCGCACCGCGCGCAGCTCGGGCCGCTGGCGTTCGTTGAGCGCGGCGATCTGGTCCTGCTGGAGGGCCAGCAGGGGGGAGATCACCACCGTCGGCCCGGGGATCAGGCTGGCCGGGATCTGGTAGATCGCCGACTTGCCGGCTCCGGTGGGGAGTACCACCAGGGCGTCGCGTCGTTTCATCACCGCGCGCATGGCGGCGAGCTGGTTGGGCCGCAGCGCTTTCCAGCCGAACAGGCTGCGCGCCGCGCGGCGCAACGTCGTCGAGTGCATGGACAGCTTCATCGAGGGCCGGAGGTACCCGGGGGCATCAATGCCGAAACCGCTCCCACCGGATCGGACCCACCGCCCACGGGGGCCGGTACGTCGCAGGTCAGGCGTCGTGACCGGGCGCGCACGCGCGATCGACCACGGGTCACCGACGGCGGTGTGCGTCGGTGACCCGTGGTCGATCGTGGTCGGTGGGGGAGGGGTCAGCGGAGGTGGGGGAGCACCTCACGCTGGTAGAGGTCGAACAGGCCCTGCCAGTGCGGGCCGGCGTTGCCCACGTAGACCTCGTCGAAGCCGGCCTTGGCGTACCGGTCGATCATCTCGAGGTGGGCGTCGGCGCTGTTGCCGCAGACGAAGCCCTGCCGCACCTGCTCCGGGGTGACCAGTTGGGCCGCCTGCTCGAAGTGCCGGGGGGAGGGCAGCACCTGGGACAACTCGCCCGGCACCCCGGCGTTGGGCCACGTCTCGTACGCGATCCGGGCGCCCTCGTCCTCGGTGTCGGCGTACGCGGCCTTGAAGCCGGCCTGGCACGGCTTGTCGCCGCCGCCGTTGTCCCGGAACCGGCTCACCAGGTCGCCGTCGGGCATCATGCTCACGTAGCCGTCGCCGATCCGGGCGGCCAGGTCGACGGCCTTGGGCCCGAAGCCGGAGACGTACACCGGCGGGGGTGTGTCGGGCAGCGTGTAGATACGGGCGTGCTCCACCGTGTAGTGCCGGCCGTGGTGGTTGACGAAGTCGCCCCGCCACAGCTCCCGCAGCACGGCGACGGCCTCCTCCAGCATCTCCAGCCGGACGTCGGTCTGCGGCCAGGCGTCGCCGAGGATGTGCTCGTTGAGCGCCTCGCCGGTGCCGACGCCGAGGACGAACCGGCCGGAGTGCATGACGGCGCTGGTCGCCGCGGCCTGCGCCAGCACCGCCGGGTGGATGCGGACCGTGGGGCAGGTCACCGCCGTGCTCACCGGCAACGAGGTGACCTGGCTCAGCGCCCCGATGACGGACCAGACGAAGGGGCTCTGCCCCTGGGCGTCCGTCCACGGATGGTAGTGGTCGGAGATCCACAGTGCCTGGAAACCGGCCCGCTCGGCACCCCGGGCCTGCTCCAGCAGTTGCGCCGGGGTGAACTCCTCACTGGACAGGAAGTAACCGATCTTCATGGTGTCCCCTCGCCGGGACGCCGCCGGGTGCGGCGCGACCTCCGCTAGCGGTACCCCGGGTGGTGGGGGATCAGTCGGTCAGCGGCGGCCGAACATGGCGCGGATCGCGGCCAGCAGCAGCAACCCGCCGACCACCAGGCCGAGCAGGCGTACGCCGGGGATGTCGGCCGGTGAGGTGGCGTCGGCGAGCGGCGGCAGGTCCATCCCCGCACTGTCGCACGCCTCCCCGACCGACGCCAGACAGTAACAGTAAGGTTTATTGACTATTACGTCGCCCGGTGTGACCATGGCAGCACCGCGACGGCACCGGGCCGTCGACACGCGACGGGGGTACCGGGGCCGGATGAACGAGCGCAACCTGGCGGGGCTGGCCGCCACCGTCCTGCAACCCGGCTTCGTCGGCACCACCCCGCCCGACTGGGTCTGCCGGTGGCTCGCCGACGGGCTCGGCGCGGTGGTGCTGTTCGCCCGCAACGTCGTCGACCCCGAGCAGGTGGCCGCGCTCACCGCGACGCTGCGCGCCGAGCGCCCCGACGTGCTGGTGGCCATCGACGAGGAGGCCGGCGACGTCACCCGGATCGAGTCCGGCCGGGGCAGCTCCCGGCCCGGCAACCTCGCCCTCGGCGCCGTCGACGACCCCGCCCTCACCGAGGAGGTGGCCCGCGACCTCGGCGTCGAACTCGCCGACCTCGGCATCACCCTCAACTACGCGCCGGACGCCGACGTCAACATCAACCCGGCCAACCCGGTGATCGGGGTGCGTTCCTTTGGCGCCGACCCGCAGCTGGTGGCCCGGCACACCGCCGCCTGGGTACGCGGCCTCCAGTCCGCCGCGGTGGCTGCCTGCGCCAAGCACTTCCCCGGCCACGGCGACACCCGGGTCGACTCCCACCACGACCTGCCCCGGATCGCCGCCAGCCGGGCCCGGCTCGACGCCGGCGAGCTGGTCCCCTTCCGGGCCGCCGTCGCCGCCGGGGTGCAGGCGGTGATGACCGGGCACCTGCTGGTCCCCGCCCTCGACCCCGACCTGCCGGCCACCCTCAGCCCCCGCATCCTCGGTGACCTGCTCCGCGAGGAGCTGGGCTTCTCCGGCGTGGTGGTCACCGACGCGGTGGAGATGCGCGCCGTCGCCGACCGGTACGGCTTCGCCGGCACCGCCGTACGGGCCCTCGCCGCCGGGGCGGACGCGATCTGCGTCGGCGGCGAACGCGCCGACGAGGCCACCGCCCGCTACCTGCGCGACGCGATCGTGGCCGCGGTCCTCGCCGGTGAGCTGCCCGAGGAGCGCCTCGCCGAGGCCGCCAAGCGGGTCGGTCAGCTCGCCGAGTGGAGCACCGCCGCCCGCGCCGGCCGGCCCGCCCACGCCCCACGCCCCGCTGACGGCTCACCGGTCGGCCTGACCGCCGCCCGGCGGGCGGTACGGGTCAGCGGCGACGCGGTCGGCCGGCTGCCGTTGACCGCCGCCGCGCACGTGGTCGAGTTCGCCGCGCCACACAACATCGCGATCGGCGCGGAGACCCCGTGGGGGCTCGGGGCACCCCTGGCCGACCTGATTCCCGGCACCACCACCGTCCGGCTCACCGAGGCCGACCTGCCCGCCGACCCGACCGCCGCGGCGGCCGGCCGACCGCTGGTGCTGGTGGTACGGGACCTGCACCGGCACCCCTGGATGCGGGCCGCGGTCGACCGGGCGTTGGACACCCGGCCGGACGCCGTCGTGGTCGAACTGGGCCTGCCCGAGCTGGTCACCGGCGGGCTGCACCTGGCCACCCACGGCGCGACCCGGGCCGCCGCCCGGGCCGCCGCCGAACTGCTCACCGGAGCCCGCTGACCCGGCCCCGCCGGCCCGCCCCGCCCCGCTGACCCGCTGCTCCGCCGAACCACCCGGCCGAACCGCCGGTTCAGCGGCCAGGCCGGTCGGCCCCCGGCGGTTCAGCGGGCCGCCGGTTCCCCCTGGTCGGTGAGCCGGTCCAGCTCGGCCAGCAACCGGTCCACCTCGTCGAGGGTGTTGTAGTGGTAGACGCTCGCCCGGACGGCACCGCCGCTGTCGCGCCACCCGAGCGCCTGGAAGTACTCGTAGGCGTAGTAGTCGCCGCTGGACAGGCAGAGCCCGGCGGCGCCGAGTGCGGCGGCCAGCCCGGCCGGCGTCCACCCGGCCAGCCGGAACGACACGGTCGGGCAGCGGCGTGCCCCGGCCGGCAGGACGGTCACCGCCGGGCGGGCGGCCAGCCCGGCGGCCAGTCGGGCGAAGACCGACCCCTCGTGCGCCTGGGCGGCGGCCAGGCCGGCCCGGATCCGCGACCGGCGGTCCCCGGTCGCCGTCGGGTCCAGCCCGGCCAGGTGGTCGACGGCGGCGGCCACCCCGGCGAGCAGCGGGAAGCTCGGGGTGCCGGCCTCGAACCGGTCGGGCACCGCGTCGGAGGAGGGGATCAGCTTGGCCGGGTGCAGCCCCGCCCAGCGGGCCGGGTCGGCCACCATAGCCCCCAGGTGCGGCCCGGACCACTTGTAGGCGCTGGTGACCAGGAAGTCGGCACCCGAGGCGGCCAGGTCGGTCGGACCGTGCGGCACCGAGTGCACCCCGTCCACACAGACCAGCGCGCCGACCGCGTGTGCCGCCGCGGCGATCGCCGCCACGTCCGGCATCGTGCCGGTGGCGTTGCTGCCGGCGGTCACCGCGACCAGCCGGGTCCGCGCGCCGACCAGGTCGGCGAACTGCCCGGCGGGCAGTTCACCGGTGCCCGGGTCGAACTCCGCCCAGCGGACGGTCGCCCCCGCCGCCTCGGCCGCCTGCACCCAGGGCCGCACGTTGGCGTCGTGGTCGAGCCGGGAGACCACCACCTCGTCCCCGGGGCCCCAGTCCGCACCCAGCGTCCGGGCCAGGGTGTACGTCAGCGTGGTCGCGCTCGACCCCAGCACCACCCCCTCCGGTGCGCCGCCGAGCAGATCGGCCACCGCCGTGCGGGCCTGCGTCACCAGCTCCAGCGAACGCCGGCCGGGCACGGAGGCGGTGCTGCGGTTGCCCACCGCGAGGCGCATGGCGTCGGCCACCGCGTCGATCACCGGTTGCGGGGTCTGGGTGCCACCGGCACCGTCGAAGTGGGCGAAGCCCTCGGCGAGCGCGGGGTACGCGGCCCGGGTCCGGGTGATGTCGATCGGCATGCCGGGACCCTAGCCCGCCCGCCACCAGGCCGGAGATCCACCCGGGTGGTGGGCTGGGCAACGTCTCGTACCCTTGGTGGGGTGACGAAGCGAAGCGCCACCGCCCCCACCCCCCTCCGTCGGACCGCCGGCCTGCTGGCCGGCCTGGCGCTCGGCGTGGCCGTGCTGGCCGGATGCAGCTCGGACGGCGCCGACACCGACTGCGGGCTGGACGCCTGCACGGTCACCTTCGACCGGGGTGTCGACGCCCGCGCCTCCATCCTCGGGGTCGAGGCGAAGCTGATCGGCGCGCAGGGTGACCAGGTCACCGTCGAGGTGGCCGGCGAGCAGCTCTCGTTGACCATCGGCCAGCAGGCCACCGAGGTGGGCGGTTTCGCGGTCACCCTGGACAGCGTCACCGACCAGCAGGTGCAGATCCGGGTGTCGCGCAACGCCGGCAGCTGACCTGCCCCGGGCCGGCGGCACCACGTTTGGGGATCTTCCCGAACGGAGATTGTGGGCCCATGTCTCTCACCCGGAACGCCCAAGCCACCGCTAGCCGCACCGCGGACAGCCGCTGGCTGGAACTCCTCGCCCGGGCCGGTTTCATCGGCTACGGGATCGTCCACCTGCTCTTCGCCTGGGTCATCCTCCAGATCGCCTTCGCCGGCTCCGGCGAGGAGGGCAACCAGAACGGGGCGCTGCGCGCCCTGGGCGCCCAGCCGATGGGCAAGTTCCTGCTGATCGCGATCGCCGTCGGCCTGATCGCGATGGCCATCTGGCAGGCCCTGGAGGCGGCCGTCGGCCACCACGCCAAGCGCGGCAAGGAACGCCTCTTCGAGCGGATCGCCTCGGTCGTGCGTACCGTCGTCTTCCTCTGGCTCGCCTGGACCTCGATCAAGGTGGTGCAGGACGCCAGCTCCAACAGCGCCGACCAGCAGGAGCAGTTCAGCGAGAAGCTGATGGCCTCCAGCGGCGGCCGTGGTCTGGTCGGGTTCGCCGGCCTGGTGCTCGCCGCCGTCGGCATCGGCATGGTGATCTACGGCTACAAGAAGAAGTTCGAGCGGAACCTCAAGACCAACGAGATGAACGGCAAGACCCGGCAGACGGTCCGCCGGCTGGGCATGGCCGGTTACATCGCCCGGGGTGCGGTGTTCGCCGTCGCCGGCCTGCTGATCGTGGTCGCGGCGATCAACTACGACCCGGAGAAGGCCCGTGGCCTGGACGCCGCGCTGCGCACCCTGCGGGACCAGCCGTACGGGCCGTTCATCCTGGCGCTGATGGCGCTCGGCATCGCCGCCTTCGGGGTCTACTGCTTCTTCCAGTCCCGGTTCCGCAAGATCTGAGCCTGGTCGATACCGGAAACGCCGGGCACCATTGGGCCTTTGCCCGATTGCGATCAGCCCGGCCGGAGGGAGACAACCACGTGCAGGACTACCTCGAGACGATCGCCGCCGCGGCCACCGCGGCGGCGATCGCGCTGTTGCTCGTCGAGGTGGTACACCGGGTGATCCGGCGGCTGGGCCGCCGGTCCCACCTGATGACCGAGTTGACCGCACACGTGCACCGGCCGTTGCAGGTCGCCGGCACGGTGGTGGCCGTCCAGTTCGCGGTCCGCTGGACCACCGGCTACGCGGTGGGCACCGGGTGGCGGCAGGCCGTGCTGCACATCCTGGTGCTGGGGGTGGTCGCCGCGGTGGCCTGGCTGGTCGCCTCGTTGCTGGTGGTGGCGGAGGACACCGCGTTGGCCCGGTTCCTGCGGGTCGACGTGCCCGACAACCGGCACGTCCGGCGGGTACGCACCCAGGTGGTGCTGCTGCGCCGGTTGACGATCGTGGTGATCGTCGTGCTCGCCGTCGGTGTGATGCTGATGACCTTCCCCGCGGTACGGGGCATCGGCGCGGGCGTGCTCACCAGCGCCGGCCTGGTCGGTGTGGTCGCCGCGCTGGCCGCGCAGAGCCTGCTCGGCAACGTCATCGCCGGCCTCCAGCTCGCCTTCAGCGACGCGGTCCGCCTCGACGACGTGGTGGTGGTCGAGGGGGAGTGGGGCCGGATCGAGGAGTTGACGCTCAGCTACGTGGTGGTCCAGATCTGGGACGACCGGCGGCTGATCCTGCCCACCTCCTACTTCACCAGCACCCCGTTCCAGAACTGGACCCGGACCGAGGCGGCGGTGCTCGGCACCGCCGAGTTCCACCTCGACTGGTCGGTGCCGGTGCAGTCGATGCGGGAGGAGCTGCGTCGGCTGGTGGAGAGCACCGACCTGTGGGACGGCCGGGTCTGCGTGCTCCAGGTCACCGACGCCACCGGCGGCGCGATCAAGGTGCGCGCCCTGGTCAGCGCCGCCGACGCCGGCAGCCTGTGGGACCTGCGCTGCCTGGTGCGCGAGCACCTGGTCGGCTGGGTCCGCGACCACCGCCCCACCGCGCTGCCCCGGACCCGTACCGAGCTGGGGGACTCCTCGGGCAGCCTGCCCTGGCAGTGGGTGCAGCCGCGCCGGCCGGTCCGCCGCCGGTCCGAGGGCGAGGTGCCCGACGACGCCCGGGTCTTCGGTGGCAGCGACGACGGCGACGCCCGCAGCGAGGCGTTCGTGGGTCCCGACGGCGACGCCCGTGGCGACGGCGTCGCCGTCGGTGCCGACCATGGTGTCGACGGCCGGCGCTGAGCCGATCCGCCGTCCGGCGCTGAGCCGATCCGCCGTCCGGCGCTGAGCCGATCCGCCGTCCGGCGCTGAGCCGATCCGCCGTCCGGCGCTGAGCCGATCCGCCGGCCGGCGCCGGGCCGGGTGGAAGTGCCACCGGCCGCCGCCGGGTCGTCACACAGCCCTCGTGACAGTTGGTCTCGGGGGCTGTGTCGGTCCCGCTTCCGCGTTTCGCCGGACGATCCGGGCCGACCTGGGGTCAGATGTGGTTGGTCACCGTGTGCAGGATTGACGGACGGCGGCTCCGGGCATACAGCGCGGTGATGACGAAAGGAGGACAGCATGGCTGACGTCGCGAACCACCGTACGTCCCGGACCGGGAGCGAGCCGTCCACTGCCGAACTGGTGCAGCGGGCCACCGAGCAGGTCTCCCGACTGGTCCGGGACGAGCTGGCCCTGGCCCGGGCGGAGCTGACCCAGAAGGGCAGGCACGCCGGGATCGGGATCGGCCTCTTCGGCGGGGGCGGGGCGCTGGCCCTGTACGGGCTCGGCGCACTGGTCGCCGCCGCGATCCTGCTGCTGGCTCTGGTGCTACCCGCCTGGGCGGCGGCGTTGATCGTGGCGGTGGTGCTCTTCCTCATCGCCGGGGTGCTCGCCCTGGTCGGGAAGAAGCAGGTCAGCCAGGCGGTCCCCCCGATGCCGGAGGCGACCGTGCGTAGCGTCCGCGCGGACGTGGACACCGTCACCGCCGCGGTGAAGGACAGGGGACGGGCATGACCGGCACGACAGGAAGCAACGGCAACGGGACCGGAGACACCGAGGCGCTGCGCGAGGAGATCCGGCGGACCCGGGTGGAGTTGGGCGAGACGATGGAGATGCTGGCCGCCAAGGCCGACGTCAAGGCCCGGTTGAAGGACTCGGCGGAGCAGGCGAAGGAGCGGGTGCGTGAGCAGGCCGCGCTGACCGTGGCCCGGGTGCGGGGCCAGGCGGCGCAGGGTGTCGACCTCGCGCGGGCCCAGGCGTACGACACCTCGGTGGCGGTGCGGCGCGATCCGGTGCCGTGGGCGACGATAGCGGCCGGTGCGGTGGCCGCGGTGGTGGTGTTGTTGATCATTCGGGGGAGGCGCAGGTGAGCAAGGGCATCAGCAGGACCGCGTACAAGCCGGTCGGGGTGTTGCTGGGACTGGCGGCCGGCGCGCTGGCCGGAACGATCTTCCGGCAGGTGTGGAAGGCGACCGCCGGGGACGGTGAGGCGCCCGACCCGACCGACGAGGACCGCCGCTGGGGCGAGATCCTCGCGGCGGCGGCGTTGCAGGGGGCGATCTTTTCCGTCGTCCGGGCGGCGGTGGACCGGGGCGGCGCGGTCGGCGTACGACGGTTGACCGGGCGCTGGCCCGACTGACCCGTCCCGGCGCGCGCCACCGGGGCCGGCGCGGCGACCGCGCCGGCCACGACGGCGGCCCTCCGGTCCGGTGACGACGACCTGTGGCCCCCCGACCCATCGATGGGCGGGGGGCCCTTTTGCCTGGCTTTGCCGAGCCGGTCAGCAATCGTCGGGCATCCGTCAGGTCACATGTCGAAGAATTTCGTCGATTAGGCTGTGCAGAGTTTTTGGGTACGTGGTTTGCTGATCCCCGCTGTTGCGAGACGGCGTCGGCACGGAGCGGTCTTCCCCTCGTGGGTGGCTGCCCGGGTCACCGCTGCTCGAAACGGCCAATCGGCCGCACGGCGTGCTCGGCCGCCAGTTTTAGAAGGAGATACACATGGCGCAGGGAACCGTGAAGTGGTTCAACGCTGACAAGGGCTTCGGCTTCATCACCGTCGATGGCGGGGGTGCTGACGTGTTCGTCCACTTCTCGGCGATCCAGTCCAGCGGCTACCGCTCGCTGGAGGAGAACCAGCGGGTGGAGTTCGAGATCGCCCAGGGTCAGAAGGGTCCGCAGGCCGAGCAGGTCCGCCCCCTCTGAGCGAAGCCGGTCGGCTAACGCCAGCCCGGGTGATCCGGCCAGCCGGATCAACGAGAAGCCCCGTGTCCACCTCAGGACGCGGGGCTTTCCGCATCGCGCGGCTGCCCGGATCAGGGCAGCCGGCGGGCGCGCAGGCCGCGCCGCAGCAGCACCAGCCCGGCCAGCACCAGTAGCACTCCGGCGACGGCCCAGAACCGTTGGTCGCTCATCAGGCTGCCGTCGAGATAGCCGAGGCCCTGGACGGTCCAGACGGCACCGACCACCACGGCCAGCAGGCCCAGGGTGAGCGTGAGCCACCCTCTCACCGGTCCTCCCTCCCCGGGTCGGAGCCGACCCGGTCACCAGGATGCGGGCCGGGCCGGGCCGATGCGACGACCCGGCCGGCGTGGCTCACCACCGGTCGTGCACCCGGGGGCGGACCAGCTCGTCGTAGACCGACCGGACGGTGTCGAGTTCGGTCGCCGTCAGCGCGGGGGCGCCGGCCGCGGCGGCGTTGCCGCGGGCCTGCTCCGGGTTGCGGGCACCGGGGATTACCACGGTCACCCCGGGCTGGTCGATGATCCAGCGCAGGGCGAACTGGGCCATCGTGCGTCCGTCGCCGACCAGCGGGGCGAGCCGACGCACCACGGTCAGGCCGAGGTCGAAGTCGACGCCGGAGAAGGTCTCGCCGACGTCGAAGCTCTCCCCGTGCCGGTTGTAGGTGCGGTGGTCGTCGGCGGCGAAGGTGGTGTGCTCGTCGTAGCGGCCGGAGAGCAGGCCGCTGGCCAGTGGCACCCGGGCGATGATCCCGACGCCGGCCGCGGCGGCGGCCGGCAGCACCTCGTCGAGGGGCTTGAGCCGGACCGCGTTCAGGATGATCTGGACGCTGGCCACCCCCGGCCGGGCGATCGCGGTGAGCGCCTGGTCGCAGGTCTCGACGCTGACGCCGTACCCGGCGATGCGCTTCTCGGCGACCAGGGTGTCGAGACCGTCGAAGACCCGGTCGTCGGCGAAGACCTCGGTCGGCGGGCAGTGCAGCTGCACCAGGTCGAGGGTGTCCACGTCGAGGTTGGCCCGGGACCGGTCGGTCCAGGCCCGGAAGTTGTCCAGGGTGTACGCCTGCGGCGTCTGCTCGACCCGGCGGCCCATCTTGGTGGCGACGGTCAGCCCGTGCCCGGGGTTGTCCCGCAGGAACCGCCCGATCAGCTGTTCGCTGCGGCCGTCGCCGTAGACGTCGGCGGTGTCGAGGAAGGTGACGCCGGACTCCACGGCGGCGTCGAGGACGGCCAGGGCGTCGCTCTCGCTGACCTGTCCCCAGTCCGCGCCGAGCTGCCAGGCCCCGAGACCGACCACACCCACCTGCCGGCCGAGCCGGTCGAAGCTGCGCTGTTCCATGTGGTGAAGCCTAGTGACCAGGTTGCCGGGGCGCAGCGTGGGCCGTACCGTCGCAACAAAACGTACGTACGGTATGGGGGTAGTCATGTGGGACCCGACCAGCTATCTACGCTACGGCGACGAACGGTCCCGGCCGTTCCACGACCTGCTCGCCCGGGTCGGGGCGGAGCACCCACGCGCCGTCGTCGACCTCGGGTGCGGGCCGGGCACCCTGACCGCGACCCTCGCCCGCCGCTGGCCGGCCGCCCGGATCGCCGGCCTCGACTCGTCCCCCGAGATGATCGACCGGGCCCGCACGCTCGACACCACCGTCGACTTCACCGTCGGTGACGTCGCCGACTGGCGGCCCGCCCCCGACGTGGACGTGCTGGTCGCCAACGCGGTGCTCCAGTGGGTGCCCGACCACCCGGCCCTGCTACGCCGCTGGGCCGACGAGCTGCCGCCCGGCGGGTGGCTCGCCTTCCAGGTCCCCGGCAACTTCGCCGGGCCCTCGCACCGGGCGCTGCGCGAGGTCGCCGCCGACCGCCGCTGGGCGGCCACCGTCCGGCCGCTGCTGCGCGAGGCGCCGGTCGACGACCCGGCCGGGTACGCCACCGCGCTGACCGCCGCCGGCTGCGCCGTCGACGCCTGGGAGACCACCTACCTGCACCGGCTGCCCGCCCCCGTCGACGCCGAGCACCCCGTGCTGAGCTGGCTCGACGGCACCGCCCTGCGCCCCGTCCGGGCGGTGCTGGACGACACCGGCCTGGCCGACTTCCGCGCCGCGCTGGGAATGCTGCTGGCCCGCGCGTACCCGGTACGGCAGGGTCAGGTGTACTTCCCGTTCCGTCGGATCTTCGTGGTCGCCCGTACGGGTGCCCGTCAAGAGGAGCAGCAGTGACCGACCTGTCCGCCTTCATCGCCGAACTGCCCAAGGTGGAGCTGCACGTGCACCACGTGGGCTCCGCGTCCCCCCGGATCGTCGCCGAACTGGCCGCCCGGCACGAGGGACGCAGCCCCGTCCCGGCGGACCCGGACGCCCTCGCCGACTACTTCGCGTTCCGCGACTTCGCCCACTTCATCGAGGTCTACCTCAGCGTCGTCGACCTCATCCGCGACCCCGACGACGTCTGGCTGCTCACCCACGAGGTGGCCCGCGAGCTGGCCCGCCAGCAGGTCCGCTACGCCGAGCTGACCGTCACCCCCTACTCGCACGTGCGCCGGGGCATCCCCGCACCGGCGTTCTGCGAGGCCATCGAGGACGCCCGCCGCCGCGCCGAGGCCGACTTCGGCATCGCGCTGCGCTGGTGCTTCGACATCCCCGGCGAGGCCGGCCTACCGGCAGCCGAGGAGACCCTGCGGATCAGCCTCGACGAGCGCCCCGACGGGCTGGTCGCCTTCGGCCTCGGCGGCCCCGAGATCGGCGTACCCCGGCCGCAGTTCAAGCCGTACTTCGACCAGGCGCGGGCGGTCGGGCTGCACTCGGTCCCGCACGCCGGGGAGACCACCGGCCCGCAGACCGTCTGGGACGCCCTGCGCGAGTTGGGTGCCGAGCGGATCGGCCACGGCATCTCCGCCGCGCAGGACCCGGAGCTGCTCGCCCACCTGGCCGAGCGGCGCATCCCGCTTGAGGTCTGCCCGACCTCCAACGTGCGCACCCGGGCCGTCGCCCGGATCGAGGAGCACCCGTTGCGGCAACTGGTCGACGCGGGGGTGCGGGTCACCATCAACTCCGACGACCCGCCGATGTTCGGCACCACCCTCAACGACGAGTACGCGGTCGCCGCCCGACTGCTCGACACCGGCCCCGACGGGCTCGCCGCGCTGGCCCGCCAGGCGGTGTCCGCCTCGTTCCTCGACCCGGCCGGCCAAGCCCGCATCATCGCCGAGATCGACGCCTTCGTGGCGGCCCACTGACCCACCACGGGGTCGGGAGAAGTGGTGTACACGCGGCGGGAGCTGGTGTGGGGGACCGTGCCCCCGCCGCGCGTACCGATCCACCGGCCGGTGGGTGTCAGGGGCGACAGGCCGGTGGAACTGATGGGTTCGGACAGATCCTGTCAGCCGGCACGTCCCGCGTCGCCGTCGTTAATCCGGATCTAAGGAAACCTTGCGCCGCAGCACAGTCACGGCCGGCGCGACCCGGCCCGCAGGCGGCGCTCAGTCGTCGGTCGGACGCGGCCGTGGCCAGCGGCGGCCACCCTTCTGCTCGCGTGCCTCGCGTGCCATCCGGCCCACCAGACCGAACCGGTTGACCTGCCGGGGCGTCGCCTGCGGATCGGCCAGCAGCATCACCACACTCGCCCCGCCCAGCCGGGCCCGGTCGAGGCTCACCGAGCCGTTGGCCTGCAACGCCACCCGCCGGGCGATGTCCAGCCCCAGCCCGGTCGAGCCCTGGCCGCTGGCACCACGCCGCAACGCCCGGTCCGGGTTGGCGATGCCCGGCCCCGCGTCGTCGATCCGGATCGCCACGTAACCGTCCCGACGGGAGACGGCCACCTCGAACGCGGTGCCCTGCGGGGTGTAGCGGAAGACGTTGCCGATCACCGCGTCCAGGGCGGCGGCCAGCTCGGCCCGGGGCACCAGCACCGGAATCCGGAACTGGGCGCCGCTGACCCGGTGCGGGCGGTTCTGGTCGCCGGCCAGCGCCGCCCAGAACACCATCCGGTCCCGGACCACCTCGCTGACGTCACACTCGGCCGGCCCGGCCTCGTGCGCGACGGACTTACGGGTCGTCTTGATCAGGACGTCGATCTCGCCCTCCAGGGTGACGATCGCCTGCCGGATACGCCGGATCGTGCGCCGCCGGTCCAGCTCCGCCGGGCTGAACGAGCCGACACTGGTGTCGTCGGAGTCCAGCCCCTCGGCGTCCAACCGCAACACCGTCAACGGGGTACGCAGCCGGTGCGACAGGTCCGCCACCAGTTCCCGCTCGTCGGTGCGGGCCGCCACCAGCCGGTCGGCCATCCGGTTGAACGCGTACCCGGCCTCGGCCAGCTCACGGGGACCGCTCGGCTCGACCCGTACCCCCAGGTCACCGTCGCCGACGGCGAGCGCGGCGCGGACCAGCCCCCTGGTGGAGTCGACGGCGCGCGCGGCGACCCGGTCCACCACGACCACCGCCGCGCCGACCAGTGCCACGGCCACCCCGGTGAGCAGCAGCCAGGTGCCACCCGCCCCCTCGTCGAGGACGGCGGCGGGCACGAAGACCTCGACCACGGCGACCCGGCCGTCGAGCACCACCGGGTCGAGCCGCACCAGCCCACCGTCGACGTCGACGACCCGCGACTGCTCCCCGGCGCGGGCCCGCTCCACATCCTCGGCGGAGGCCCGGCCGGCGGGCTGCTCCCCGGCCAGGCCGTGCACCACCGGGCGGGTCGCCGGGTCGTCACCGGTGGCCTCGACCGCGCGGCGGACCGTCGCCGGGGCGGTGCTGACGGCGAGCGCGCCCGTGACCATCGCGCCGCGTCGCGCCGCGTCGGCCAGCGCCTCCTCCCGGACCTCACCGCGCAGGGTCAGCCCGAGCGGAACGAGGAACGCCGACGCGACCAGCGCGCACATGCCGGCCGTCAGGGCGGCCAGCGCCGTCCTCAGTCGGGGGCCACCAGCCGGAACCCCACCCCCCGCACGGTGCGCAGGTAGCGCGGCTTCGCCGCGGACTCGCCCATCTTTCGCCGCAGCCAGTACAGGTGCACGTCGATGGTCTGGTCCTCGCCGACCGACGGCTGGCGCCATACCTCCTCCAAGAGCTCCCGCCGGGACACCACCCGGCCAGGTCGTGCGGCCAGGTACGCCAGCAGGTCGAATTCCTTGCGGGTGAGCGCCAGTGGCTCCCCGTCGAGCACCGCACTGCGTTCGCCCACGTCCACCCGCAGGCCGCTGACGGTGTGCACGGCCGGGGCCACCGTCCGGCTGGCCCGGCCGACCCGGCGCAGCACGGTGGTGATCCGGGCGTCCAGGTGGGCGCCGGTGAACGGCTTGACCATGTAGTCGTCCGCGCCGGCCCGCAGCAACCGGACCACCGACTGCTCGTCGTCGCGGGCGGTGGCGATGATGATCGGTACGTCGGTGATGCCGCGCAGCATCCGCAACGCGTCCGAACCGTCCAGGTCGGGCAGGCCCAGGTCGAGCACGACCAGATCGGGGGTCTCGGCGGCGACCCGGCGCAACGCGTCCAGGGCTGTCCCGACCGCGTGCACCGCGTGCCCCCGTTCGCTGAGCGAGCGCAGCATCGCGCCGCGGACGACGTGGTCGTCTTCGACCAGGAGCACGGTGGCCACGTCAGCACCGTACTGCCCGTGGCAAGTCGGGTGCGTTGCGACGGACCCGTGAACCGGGCAAACTGGTACGACGATGCCGTTCACCCTCTTTCCCGACGCACGGCTGGCGCTGGCCCGGGACAGCCTGGCCGGGCTGTCCGTCGGCGACGCCCTCGGTTCCCAGTTCTTCGTCCCGGGCCGGCGGCCCGACGACCTCGCGGCCGGCCGGTTGCCCCCGCCGCCCTGGCAGTGGACCGACGACACCGAGATGGCCTGTTCGGTACTTGCCGAACTCGCCACCCACGGCGACGTCGACCCCGACCGGTTGGCGCTGGCCTTCGCCACCCGGGCCGAGCCCTACCGGGGCTACGGCCCGGGTGCGGTGACGATCCTGCGGTTGATCCGCACCGGCACCCCGTGGCCGGTGGCCGCCGCGTCGGCCTTCGACGGTCAGGGTTCCTGCGGCAACGGCGCCGCGATGCGGGTCGCCCCGCTCGGCGCGTGGTTTGCCGACTCGACCACCCGGGCGGCGACCCGGGCCCGCGCCAGCGCCGAGGTCACCCACGCCCATCCGGAGGGGGTCGCGGGAGCGGTGGCGGTGGCCGTCGCCGCCTCACTCGCCGCCCGGACCCGGCTTGAGGGGGAGCACCGTCCCGACGTCACCCGGCTGCTCGCCACCGTCGCCGGGGCCCTCGACCCGAGTACCGAGGTGCACCGGGGGACACGCCGGGCGGCCGGTCTGCTCGGCCGCCCCCTCGACGAAGCGGTCGCGGCCCTGGGTAACGGCTCCCGGGTCACCGCCCAGGACACCGTCGCCTTCACCCTCTGGGTGGTCGCCACCCACCTGGCCGACTACCCGGCCGCCATCCGTGCCTGCGTCGAGGCGGGCGGGGACGTCGACACCACCGCAGCGATCGTCGGCGGGATCATCGGCGGCCACACCGGGGTCGGCACGCCCGGCGGGGTGCCGACCGACTGGGTGGCCGCCCGGGAGGCGCTCCCCACCTGGCTGGACTGAGACCGCCCGCTCCGCGTTCGGCCTGCGGCGGGTCCCTCGGCTCTCCGCGTGCTGCCACCCGGTCGGTGCTCAGCGCGCCGCCAGCTGCTGCCACCAGCTCGGCGCTGGCATCTGCTCAGCGTGCTGCCACCTGCTCAGCGCGCTGCCACCTGCTCGGCGTCGGTGTCGGCGTGGTCGGTCGGGACGTGCTCGTCGAGCCGCCAGCCCTGGTCGGAAGGGGTGCGCCCGACCGGGGCGCGGTCGGTGTCCGACGTCGGGTCGTCGGCCCCGGCGGGCTCCGTGTCCCCGGCGGGCTCCGTGTCCCCGGTGGGCTCCGTGTCGGCGGCGGCCCGACGGCGGGAGCGGCTCGCCACCCAGCCGATCGCCGCGCCGCCGCCCAACCCGACCAGCAGGCCACCGCCGAGCAGCAGGTCGGCGCTGGGGCCGCCGTCGCCCTCCGTCGGTGCGGCGGCGTCCGGGGCGGACTGGGCGTCCGTCGCGTCGGCCGCCCCGCCGTGGTGCCCGGGGGCGGCACCGGGGGCGGGTGGCACCAGTGCCAGCGTCGGGGCGGGATGCCCACCCCCCACCGGGTCGGCCCAGCGCACCACCGTGCCGTCGGAGTAGGTCTGCACCACCTCGAAGGTCATCCGGTCGAGCTGCGGCAGCGGGCCCATGGCCACCGAGAGTCGCGCCGGACCCGACACCGCCGGTCCGGCACCCCGGGTCCAGACCACCGCCGAGGTCACCGTGCTGACCGACGGGGCGTGGATCCCGGCGACCGGCGCGTCCAGGTCGCGGGAGGTGATCAGTGGTGCCCAGCCGTCCACCGACAGCGGGTAGACCTCGCCGATCGGGGCATCCGGCGGGAGCCTGAACTCGATCTTCTCGGTGCGCGCGCCAGGCCGCTCCTCGGGCACCACGAAGGTCAACTCCACCGCGTCGCCCTGCACCGCCTGACCCGGGCTGGACGTCACCCCGTCCGCCGACGCCGCGGTCGGGGCGCCGAACACCCCGGCCGCCACCGCCGCCAGCACCAGTACGGTCCGACGCCGCCGGGCGCCACCACGGGTCGTCGCCATCTTCCGCCCCCATCCGTCTCGCCGCGGCCGACACCGGCTCCGGCCACACCTGGTAGTTCGGACGGCGGGCCGGAAAGGTTCAACGCCGGTGCGGGTCGATACCGCGACCGGGCTTCCTTTCCCGGCGACCGGGGGCGACGGCGGGACCGATAGCATCGAAGCAGCCGGCGCGTCCGGCCCATCCGTGCCGCCTGCCGTTGAGGAGTTCACCGTGTCCGCACCCCGTACCCCCGTCGTGGCCGACCCCGTCGTCGTGGCCGCCGGGACGACGGCGGCCGACGCGGTGGCCGCGGCCGGGCTGCCCGCCGCCGGCCCGAAGGCGGTCGTGGTGGTCCGCGACCCGCAGGGCCAGCTGCGTGACCTGGACTGGGCACCCGCCGAGGAGACCACCGTCGAGCCGGTCAGCCTCGACTCGCCGGACGGCCTGAACGTGCTGCGGCACTCCACCGCCCACGTGCTCGCCCAGGCCGTGCAGGACGTCTTCCCCGAGGCCAAGCTGGGCATCGGCCCGCCGATCGAGAACGGCTTCTACTACGACTTCGCGGTCGACAAGCCGTTCCAGCCCGACGACCTGGCCAAGCTGGAAAAGCGGATGCAGGAGATCGTCAAGTCCGGCCAGCGGTTCCGCCGCCGCCGCTTCGACAGCCTGGACGAGGCCCGCACCGAGCTGGCCGCTGAGCCGTTCAAGCTCGAACTGATCGAGGTCAAGGGCGAGGGGCTGGACACCAGCGAGGTGATGGAGGTGGGCGGCGGCGAGCTGACCATCTACGACAACCTCGCCGCCGGTGAGGACAAGGTCTGCTGGTCGGACCTGTGCCGGGGCCCGCACCTGCCGAACACCCGGCTGATCGGCGCGTTCAAGCTGATGCGTTCGGCCGCCGCGTACTGGCGGGGGTCGGAGAAGAACCCGCAGCTCCAGCGGGTGTACGGCACCGCCTGGCCGACCCGCGACGAGCTGAAGGCGTACCTGAAGCTGCTGGAGGAGGCCGCCCGGCGCGACCACCGCAAGCTCGGCGTCGACCTCGACCTGTTCAGCTTCCCCGACGAGCTGGGCTCCGGCCTGGCGGTCTTCCACCCCAAGGGCGGCATCATCCGCCGGGAGATGGAGAACTACTCCCGGATCAAGCACGAGCAGGCCGGCTACTCGTTCGTCAACACCCCGCACATCACCAAGGGCCACCTGTACGAGGTCTCCGGGCACCTCGACTGGTACGCCGACGGGATGTTCCCCCCCATGGAGGTCGAGGGGGCGAACTACTACCTCAAGCCGATGAACTGCCCGATGCACGACCTGATCTTCCGGTCCCGGGGCCGCTCCTACCGGGAGTTGCCGCTGCGGATGTTCGAGTTCGGCACGGTCTACCGGTACGAGAAGTCCGGCGTGGTGCACGGCCTGACCCGGGTCCGGGGCATGACCCAGGACGACGCGCACATCTTCTGCACCGAGGAGCAGATGGCCGGCGAGCTGAAGTCGCTGCTCGCCTTCGTCCTGGAGCTGCTGCGCGACTACGGCCTGGACGACTTCTACCTCGAACTGTCCACCCGTAACCCGGACAAGTCGGTCGGCACCGACGAGAACTGGGTGCGGGCCACCGAGGCGCTGCGCTCGGCCGCCGAGGAATCCGGCCTCACCCTGGTGCCCGACCCGGGCGGCGCGGCGTTCTACGGCCCCAAGATCTCCGTCCAGGCCAAGGACGCCATCGGCCGGACCTGGCAGATGTCCACCATCCAGGTCGACTTCAACCTGCCCGAGCGGTTCGGCCTGGAATACCAGGCGGCCGACGGCAGCCGGCAGCGGCCGGTGATGATCCACCGGGCCCTGTTCGGGTCGATCGAACGGTTCTTCGGGGTGCTCACCGAGCACTACGCCGGAGCCTTCCCGGCCTGGCTGGCGCCGGTGCAGGTGGTCGGCATCCCGATCCGCGAAGACCACACCGAGTACCTGCACGGCTTCGTCGCGGCGCTGCGCGCCGAAGGCATCCGGGCCCAGGTCGACGCGGGTGACGACCGGATGCAGAAGAAGATCCGCACCGCCCAGCAGCAGAAGATCCCGTTCATGGTGATCGCCGGGGACGACGACGTGGCCGCCGGCACCGTGTCGTTCCGCTACCGCGACGGTTCGCAGCGCAACGGGGTGCCGGTCGCCGAGGCGGTCGCCCACGTGCTCGACGTGGTCTCCTCGCGTACCAACTCGGGGCCGTCCGCCGGCAGCTGACCCCGGCCCGCCACCGGCCGCGTACCCACGGCCGGTGGCGGTCGGCGCGGGAGATCGTAGGATCGGCGGTGTGACTGGGGCGGAGCGGCACCTCGACGGCGACACGGACCACGGCCCGGCGGACGACGGACTGGCGGACGGGCTCGACCGGCTCTGGACGCCGCACCGGATGACCTACATCTCGGGGGAGGACCGGCCGGAGGGCGGCTACGAGAAGCCCGCCGGCTGCCCGTTCTGCCTGGCCCCCGGCCTGCCGCCGGAGCGGAGCCTGGTGGTGGCCCGGGGTGAGCACGTCTTCGCGGTGCTCAACCTCTACCCGTACAACCCGGGGCACCTGCTGGTCTGCCCCTACCGGCACGTGGCCGACTACACCGCCCTCGACCAGGCCGAGACGGTGGAGCTGGCGGCGTTCACCCAGACCGCGATGCGGGTGGTCCGGCAGGTCAGCAGCGCGCACGGGTTCAACCTGGGGATGAACCAGGGCGGGGTGGCCGGCGCCGGCATCGCCGCCCACCTGCACCAGCACGTGGTGCCCCGGTGGGGTGGGGACATCAACTTCATGCCGGTGATCGGCCGGACGAAGGTGCTCCCGCAACTGCTCTCCGACACCCGCGAGTTGCTCGCCCGCGCCTGGCCGTCCTGAGCGGCGGCCCGGGCTGTCCGCGAGTTGCTCGCCCGCGCCTGGCCGTCCCGGCCGGCGGCCCGGGCCACCCGCCACGGCACCCCCGGGTCCGGCGCGGGCCGGTGTGCCGGGGCCGCGTGACGGCACGTCCGGGTCGGGCGCGGGTCGGTGGGCCGGGCCTGCGTGACGGGTGCGGCGGTCGGTGTGGCGACTCCTAGGATGTGATCATGGCGTTGTTGCACCAGGCGGAGATCCGCCCCACGAAACTCGAACTCCTGGCCGGTTGGCTGCCGGGCCGGCGCTGGTATTCCGGGCCGGCGGCCGGCGAGCCGGTCCGGGTGGCCGCCTACCGGTTCGACGACCCCGCCGGTGCCGTCGGTATCGAGACGATCCTGGTACGGGTCGACGCCGGCCCGGTCTACCAGGTCCCGCTGACCTACCGGGACGCGCCGTTGGCCGACGCCGACGAGTGGCTGGTCGGCACCACCCACCACTCGGTGCTCGGCCCCCGCTGGGTCTACGACGGGTGCGGCGACCCGGTCTACGCCGCCGTCCTGGCCGCCGCCATCCTCACCGGCACCGGTCAGGCGCAGGAGTACTTCGAGATCGACGGAGTGCGGGAAGTCCGCGAGCCGTCCATGACGGTGGCCGGCACCGGCAACGTCGGGGCCCCCGTCGTCGGCGCGGTACGCCAGGTGGGCGACGACGACCCGACCAGCATCGGCACCGACACCGTCGACCTGCTCGTCGCCCGCCGGCTGCCCGGTGCCGGACTGCCCGAAGACGGGCCGGCCGCCGCCACCCTTACCGGCCGTTGGCCTGGGCAGTCGACCCCGGTGCCGCTGGCCCGAGCCCTGCCCCGCTGATCACCCGGCGGGCCCCGGCACCACCGGGCGGGCCGCCGTCGTCCGTGCCGCCACCGGGTGGGTCGCCGTCGTCCGGTGTCCGCGTCGCCACCGGTGGGCCGGGTGGGTCGCCGTCGTCCGGTGCCACCCTGCCCGCCTTCACCGCCCGCGACGGCGTGTGCCGACCGGCGGGGTCGGCGAAGTCCGCGCCGCCATCCGCCGTGCCGTGCCGGCGGTGTCGCTTGTGGTCGATCGGGCACGATGCGTCAGCTTCGTCTCCCCACGCGTCCCGAAGGTGACACGATGCGGCGATGGCAGTGACGACACGGATGTTGGGTCGCAGCGGCATCGAGGTCAGCGCCCTCGGCATGGGCTGCTGGGCGATCGGCGGCCCCTGGGCCGAGGGCACCCAACCGCTGGGCTGGGGCGCGGTCGACGACGAGGAGTCGGTGCGGGCCGTCCGCCGCGCGCTCGACCTCGGGGTGACCTTCTTCGACACCGCCGACACGTACGGCGCGGGGCACAGTGAGCGGGTCCTCGGCCGGGCGCTGGCCGGCCGCCGCGACGAGGCGGTGATCGCCACCAAATGGGGGTACACCTTCGACGAACGGTCCCGGCAGGCCACCGGCGAGGACGCCTCCCCGGTGTACCTGCGGCGGGCGGTCGTCGACTCGCTGCGCCGCCTCGACACCGACCGGATCGACCTCTACCAGCTGCACCTGGGTGACCTCCCGCTGCCGCGGGTGGAGGCGCTGGTCGGCACCTGCGAGGAACTGGTCGCCGACGGACTCGTCCGGGCGTACGGCTGGAGCACCGACCGGGCCGACCGGGCCGCCGGGTTCGCCCAGGCGGCTCCGCACGCCACGGCCATCCAGCACAGCCTGTCGGTGCTGCGCGACGCCCCGGTGATGCTGGCCGCCTGCGACAAGCACGACTTGGCCAGCGTCAACCGGGGGCCGCTCGCGATGGGGTTGCTCACCGGCAAGTACACCAACGGCTCCACGCTGCCCCGCGACGACGTGCGGGGAGTGGCGCCGGGTTGGCTGGAGTGGTTCCGCAGCGGTCGACCCGCACCGGAGTGGCTGCGTCGGGTCACCGCCGTGCGGGGCGCGCTCACCGCCGACGGGCGGACCCTGGTCCAGGGCGCGCTGGGTTGGCTCTGGGCGCGCAGCGACCGGACGGTGCCGATCCCCGGTTGCCGTACCGTCGCCCAGGTCGAGGAGAACGCCGCCGCGTTGCGCCTCGGCCCGCTCACCCCGGACCACTTCGCCGAGGTGGAACGGCAACTCGCCGCCCTGCGTACAGCCGCCCTCCGGGACGCCGACCGCCCCCACTGGCCACTACCCCCCGTCCCCGCCGCCCGCCCCTGACCCCTCCACCTCCCGTCCCCCACCCCCGCCACCTCCCACCCCCGTCGATCATGGAGTTGTGGGGCCCCGCGTAAGCGACATATGGGGCCTATCCCCCACCACAACTCCATGATCGACGCGGTGGGCGGTGGGCGGTGGGGGGTTGGGGGTGGGTGGGGTGGTTATTTCGGGGTGGGGGTGGGGGTGTAGTGGGCGAAGGTGCGGCGGAAGGTGCCGGTGCCGGCGGTCAGGGCCCGCAACTGCACGGCGTAGCGCAGCAGTTCCTGGGCGGGGACCTCGGCCCGGACCAGGGTGCGGCCCTCGACGTCCGGGTCGACCTCGGTGCCGAGCACCCGGCCCCGCCGGCCGGACAGGTCACCCAGCACCGCACCGACCGAGGAGTCGGCGACCCGGACCACCACCTCGTCGACCGGCTCCAACAGGGTCGGAGCGCCCCGCTCGGCGGCGTCGCGCAGGGCGAGCGCGCCGGCCGCCTGGAACGCGGCATCGGAGGAGTCGACGCTGTGCGCCTTGCCGTCGACCAGGGTCACCCGCACGTCCACCACCGGATGCCCGGCGACCACCCCGCGGGCCAGCTGCGCCCGGACACCCTTCTCCACCGCCGGTACGTAGTGGTGCGGCACCGCCCCGCCGACCACCCGGTCGACGAACTCGACACCCGCCCCCCGGGGCAGCGGCTCCACCTCGATGTCGCAGACGGCGTACTGACCGTGCCCGCCGGACTGCTTGACGTGCCGGCCGTGTCCGGTGGCGGCGGCCGTGAACGTCTCCCGCAACGGCACCCGCACCGGCTCGGTGTCCAGCTCCACCCCGCCGGCCCGGAGCCGGTCGAGCACCACGTCGGCGTGTGCCTCGCCCATGCACCAGAGCACCAGTTGGTGGGTGTCCGGGTTGCGCTCCAGCCGTAGCGTCGGGTCGCCGACGATCAACCGGCCCAGGTTGCGGGCCAGGGCGTCCTCGTCGGTCCGGCTCCGGGCGGCCACCGCCACCGGCAGCAGTGGCTCCGGCATCTCCCAGGGCGCGATCAGCAGCGGCTCCCCCTTCGCCGAGACGGTGTCGCCGGTCTCCGCGCTGCCCGCCTTGGTGATCGCGCAGATGTCGCCCGCGACGCACGCGTCCACCTCGCGCAGGGCCGCCCCGAGCGGGCGGTAGACGTGCCCGACCCGCTCGTCGGCGTCGTGGTCGGGGTGGCCGCGCTCGACCAGCCCGTGCCCCGACACGTGCACCGTCTGGTCGGGGCGCAGCGTGCCGGAGAAGACCCGGACCAGGCAGACCCGGCCGACGTGCCGGTCGACGGTGGTCCGGACCACCTCGGCGACCAACGGGCCGTCCGGGTCGCAGTCCAGCGGCGGGCGGGGGGAGCCGTCCACCCCGGTCACCGCCGGGACCTCGCGTTCCAGCGGCGACGGGAAGGCCGACACCAGGGCGTCGAGCAGCACGTCCAGCCCGACGCCGGTGGCCGCGCAGACCGGCGTCACCGGGTGGAAGTGGCCCCGGGCGACCGCCCGCTCCAGGTCGGTGACCAGCACGTCGGTGTCGATCTCCTCGCCGTCGAGGTAGCGGTCCATCAGGGTCTCGTCCTCGCTCTCGGCGATGATCCCCTCGATCAGCTCACCCCGGGACTCGGTGATCGCCGGCAGGTGCTGCGGGTCCGGCTCCCGGACGTCGGCGGGCAGCCCGGCCGAGTAGTCGTGCACCCGCCGGGTGATCAACGCGAGCAGCCCGACGACCGCCTCGCCGTCGTCGCCGAGCATCGGCAGGTGCAGCGGGAGCACGTTGTCTCCGAAGACCCGCTGGCACAGCGCCACCGCCTCGTCGAAGTCGGCGCGCGGGTGGTCCAGCCGGGTGACCGCCACGGCGCGCGGCAGGTCCACGGCGGCGCACTCCTCCCAGAGGGCGGCGGTGGCGGCGTCCATCCCGTCGACGGCGGACACCACGAACAGCGCCGCGTCGGCGGCCCGCAGCCCGGCCCGCAGCTCGCCGACGAAGTCGCCGTACCCGGGGGTGTCCAAGAGGTTGACCGTCACCCCGGCGTGCACCAGCGGGGCGCAGGCGAGGCTTACCGAGCGCTGCTGGCGTACCGCGGCGGGGTCGTGGTCGCAGACGGTGGTGCCGGCGGCGACGGTGCCGGCCCGGTCGATCGTGCCGGTGGCCGCGAGCAGCGCCTCGACCAGGGTCGTCTTGCCGGCGCCGGAGTGTCCGACGAGCACCACGTTGCGTACCCGGTCGGGCGTGGTCACCACCGGCGTGTCACCGGTGGCGCCCTGGTCCTGGTTCTTCTGCGCCATCGCGGCGCACCTCCCTGAGCCGGTGGTGGGTGGCGACCGCCGCGCACGACGGGGAGCGGCCCGGTCGGGTGCCGCGGCGATATCCTCCGGTGGCCCGGCGACCGGCGAACGGTCAACGGGCGAGGTGGTGAGCTGGCTCACCTTCCGCCCCGATCCCACACCCGTCGACGGACCCCGCACAAGTCTCGTCGGGCGGGTCGGGCGACCGGCCGTATCGCGCGGCACTGCCGGCCGTTATCGTGGGACCGCCATGGCGAAGATCTTCCAAGTGACGGCCCGCGCGGGGATGACCCGCGTCGTGGAGCCGGTCGCGCGCGGTCTGCTCCGCGCCGGTGTGTCCCCCAACGCGGTCACCGTGGCCGGCACCGTCGGCGTGCTCGTCGGCGCGCTCGGGTTCGGTGCCCGCGGCCAGCTGGTGGCCGGAGCGCTGATCGTGACCTTCTTCGCGCTGACCGACATGCTCGACGGGACGATGGCCCGGATGAGCGGCGGCTCGACCCGGTTCGGCGCGTTCCTCGACTCGTCGATGGACCGGGTCTCCGACAGTGCGGTGTTCGGCGCGGTCGCCTACTGGCTGGCCACCGAGGGCAACCACTCCGGGGTGGCCGCCGCGTTGATCTGCCTGGCCGCCGGAGGGCTGGTCTCCTATGTCAAGGCCCGCGCCGAGGGGTTGGGGATGAGCGGGAACGTGGGCGTCGCGGAACGCACCGAACGGCTGCTGATCGTCGGGGTCGGTGGGCTGCTCACCGGCCTCGGGGTCGGCCCGGCCCTGGAGATCTCGCTCTGGCTGCTCGCCGCCGTGTCGATCTTCACGGTCGGCCAGCGGGTGGCCCACGTTTACCGGCAGGCGCAACTGGCCGGCCCCGAGTGAACCTCACCGAACTCGGCTACGTCGCCGGCTGGCGGCTGGCCCGCGCGCTGCCCCGGCCCGTGGTCGCCGCGGCCTTCCAGGCGGGCGCCGACCGCGCCCACCGCGCCCGGGGCAAGGGCGCCACCCGACTGCGCGCCAACCTGCGCCGGGTGGTCGGCCCCGATCTGCCCGAGGCGGAGCTGGACGCACTGGTCAAGCAGGGTCTGCGGTCGTACGCCAGGTACTGGATGGAGGCGTTCCGGCTGCCCTCGCTGAGCCGCCAGCAGATCCTCGACGGGTTCGACCTCGGCGGGTCGGAGCTGCTCGTCGCCGACGTGGCGGCCGGCCGGGGCGCGGTGGTGGCGTTGCCGCACGCCGGCAACTGGGACGCCGCCGGCGCCTGGGTGGCCGCCGCCGGCCTGCCGATCACCACGGTCGCCGAGCGGCTCAAGCCGGAGGGCGTCTACCGGCGCTTCCTCGCCTTCCGCGAGGGTCTCGGCATGGAGATCCTGCCCACCCACGGCGGTGCCCGGCCCGCCTTCGACGTGCTGGTGGACCGGCTCGGCGCGGGCACCGTGGTGCCGCTGCTGGCCGACCGGGACCTGTCCGCCCGGGGCATCGAGGTGGACTTCTTCGGCGGCCGTACCCGGATGCCGGCCGGGCCCGCCCTGCTGACCATCCGCACCGGCGCCCCGCTCTACGTGGCGTCGCTGTGGTACGAACCGGAGATGCCGCGCGCGCAGTTGGAGGGCCCGCTGCCGGTGCCCGACCCGGACAGCGCACCGTTGGACGAGCGGGTCCGGGTGCTGACCCAGCGGATTGCCGACTGTCTGGCGGCGGGCATCGCCCGTCATCCGCAAGACTGGCACATGTTGCAGCGGATGTGGCTGGACCAGCGGGGCTCCACCGACGGCGGGTCCACCGCGGCGCCGCCCCCGGCCAGCGCCGGTTCGGTCTGAGGGGAGGGGGCGCCAGTGCGGATCGGCATCGTGTGCCCGTACTCCTTCGACGTCCCGGGCGGGGTGCAGAACCACGTCATGGACCTGGCCGAGGCGCTGCTCGGACTGGGGCACGAGGTGAGTGTCCTGGCCCCCGCCGACGAGGAGTCGACGCTGCCGCCGTACGTGGTCTCCGCCGGGCGGGCGGTGCCGCTGCCGTACAACGGTTCGGTGGCCCGGATCGCGTTCGGGCCGGTCTCCACCGCCCGGGTGCGGCGCTGGCTCACCCGGGGCGAGTTCGACGTGCTGCACGTGCACGAGCCGCTCACCCCGAGCCTGTCGATGCTGGCGGTGCTCTCCGCCCGGGGGCCGGTGGTGGCGACCTTCCACACCGCGATGACCCGGTCCCGGGTGCTCGCCGCCGCCCAGGGGGTGCTCCAGATCCTGCTGGAGCGGATCACCGCCCGGATCGCGGTCAGCGCGTTGGCCCGCAAGGTGCAGGTCGAGCACATGGACGGCGGGGCGGTGGAGATCCCCAACGGGGTGGCGGTGGCGAAGTTCGCCGGGGTCGAGCCGTTGCCCGGCTGGCCGGGGGAGTGCGCCACCGGCAGCGGCGGGACGCTGGGTTTCCTCGGCCGGTTCACCGAGGCCCGCAAGGGTTTCCCGATCCTGCGCGACGCCTTCGTCGCGTTGGCCGCGCACCGGCCGGGGCTGCGCCTGCTGGTGGCCGGACCGGGTGACCCGGACGACCTGTTCGGGCGGTTCCCGGCGGAGCTACGCGACCGGGTGACGTTCCTCGGTCTGGTCTCCGAGGTCGACAAGGCCCGGATGCTGCGCAGCGTCGACCTCTACGTCGCCCCGAACACCGGCGGCGAATCGTTCGGCATGATCCTCACCGAGGCGCTGGCGGCCGGCGCGACCGTGGTCGCCAGCGACCTGGACGCGTTCCGGCGGGTGCTCGACGGCGGGCGGGCCGGTCGCCTCTTCCCGACCGGTGACCCGGCCGGCCTGCGGACCGTCCTGGCGGAGCTGCTCGACGACCCGGCGCAGCGGGCCGCGTTGAGCGCCTGCGGCGATCAGGTGGTGGCCCACTACGACTGGCCGGTGGTGGCCCGTCGGGTGGTGGAGGTCTACGCGGCGGCCATCGAGGCCACCGACGGTCGGGTCATCGACCAGGAGTGGGCGGGGCTGGGTGGTCCGCGGTGACCCCGACGGTGCCGCAGCTGTGGGCGGTGTCGGTCGCCGTGGTCGTCGTCGCCCTGGTCGTGGTCTACCTGGTCTGGACGGCGGGCCGGGTCGAGCGGTTGCAGACCCGGGCGGAGTCGGCGGCCCGCGCGCTCGACGCCCATCTGCTGCGCCGGGCCGCCGCCGCCGCGGTGCTGGCCGAGCAGCGCCACGGCGTGGAGCTGTACGCGGCGGCGCGGATCGCCCTGGACGCCGTCCCCGAGGAGCGGGAGGCGGCGGAGAACGACCTCACCCGGCAACTGCGGGCGGCCCGGCTGGACCCGGCCGATCCCTCCTGCGGGGCGGTGATCGCGGCGAGCCGGCGGCTGGCGCTGTCCCGGCAGGTGCACACCGACCTGGTGCGGGACGCGCGTAGCGCGCGGAGCCGACCGCTGGTGCGGGTGTGCCGGATGGGCCGCCGCCACCCCTGGCCGCGGTATTTCGACATCGACGACCCCACCCTGGCCCTGCCCGCCGACGTCCCGGCGGGCTGACCGGGGCTGCCGACCGGTTGCTGCCCGACGGTGCGGCCCCTTTCGCGGTGGCGGCCCCGGGTCGCGGTGGCGGCTCGGGTCGCGGTGGCGGCTCGGGTCGCGGTGGCGGGCGGGTCGCCGGGGCGGGCGGCACCGGCCCGGGTCGAGCCGGGGTGACGGGGGCCACAGGGCAGGCCACCGTGGGGCCGATTGGCTGTCGGAGCGGCGTCCGGGGCGTCATAGCATCAGCCGGAGCCAGCCCCCGAGCACGTCCGAGGAGTGATGGACCATGTCCGAAACGACGTCCCCGAGCGCCGATGCCCCCCAGGTCCGGGGCACCGCCCGCGTCAAGCGCGGCATGGCCGAGATGCTCAAGGGCGGCGTGATCATGGATGTGGTCACCGCCGAGCAGGCCAGGATCGCCGAGGACGCCGGTGCGGTCGCCGTCATGGCGCTGGAGCGGGTGCCGGCCGACATCCGCGCCCAGGGTGGCGTGTCCCGGATGAGCGACCCGGACATGATCGACGGCATCATCGCGGCCGTGTCCATCCCGGTGATGGCCAAGGCCCGGATCGGTCACTTCGTCGAGGCACAGGTCCTGCAGTCCCTCGGCGTCGACTACGTCGACGAGTCCGAGGTGCTCACCCCGGCCGACTACGCCAACCACATCGACAAGTGGGCGTTCACCGTCCCGTTCGTGTGCGGCGCGACCAACCTGGGTGAGGCGTTGCGCCGGATCACCGAGGGCGCGGCCATGATCCGCTCCAAGGGCGAGGCGGGCACCGGGGACGTCTCCAACGCCACCATGCACATGCGGAGGATCCGGCAGGAGATCGCCCGGCTCAGCTCCCTGCCGGCCGACGAGCTGTTCGTCGCGGCCAAGGAGTTGCAGGCCCCGTACGACCTGGTCAAGGAGGTCGCCGAGACGGGCAAGCTGCCGGTGGTGCTGTTCACCGCCGGGGGCATCGCCACCCCGGCCGACGCCGCGATGATGATGCAGCTCGGCGCGGAGGGCGTCTTCGTCGGCTCCGGCATCTTCAAGTCCGGCAACCCGGCGCAGCGGGCCGCCGCGATCGTCAAGGCGACCACCTTCCACGACGACCCGGACGTGCTGGCGAAGGTGTCCCGGGGCCTGGGTGAGGCGATGGTCGGCATCAACGTCGACGAGATCCCCCAGCCGCACCGGTTGGCCGAGCGCGGTTGGTGAGGCTTGGGTCGGGGCTGCTGCCGGTGGCGCGGGAGGAGGGGACGTGGGTGGACCGGTGATCGGGGTGCTCGCCCTCCAGGGTGACGTCCGTGAGCATGTTTCCGCCCTCGCCGGGGTCGGCGCGGACGCCCGTGCGGTGCGCCGGCCAGCCGAGCTGGACGCGGTCGACGGGCTGGTGATCCCGGGTGGGGAGTCCACCACCATGAGCCGGCTGGTGGACATCTTCGGGCTGCGCGCGCCGATCGACGAGCGGATCGCCGCCGGGATGCCGGTCTACGGGTCCTGCGCCGGGATGATCATGTTGGCCACCGAGGTGCTGGACGGCCGTCCCGACCAGCGGGGCTTCGCCGGCATCGCGATGACGGTGCGACGCAACGCGTTCGGTCGGCAGGTCGACTCGTTCGAGGCGCCGGTGGAGATCACCGGGATCGACGGCGGGCCGTTCCACGCCGTGTTCATCCGCGCCCCCTGGGTCGAGCGGGTCGATGCCGACGTCGAGGTGCTGGGCCGGGTCACCGGGGGTCCGGCCGTCGACCGCATCGTCGCCGTCCGCCGGGGCAACCTGGTGGCGACGTCGTTCCATCCGGAGTTGACCGGGGACCTGCGTCTGCACCGTTACTTCGCCGACCTGGTCGGGGCCGCCCACTGAGCCGCCCATCTCCCGGCGAAAGGGGCAATTCCGCGCGGGTTGGTGGCGGTGCCGCGCCGGGTGTGACGGCGGGGTGGGTGCTCTCGGTAGGATTGCCGCGGTTCGGCGCGGGCACTGCCCGTCGCAGCCCTCCAACGCGGCCGGTGCTGGCCCGGAGTCGGCGCGGCCAGCCGACGCGAGGCGTGAGTCAACAGACGGAGGTACGAGATGTCCGGCCACTCTAAATGGGCGACCACCAAGCACAAGAAGGCCGTCATCGACGCCAAGCGCGGCAAGATGTTCGCCAAGCTGATCAAGAACGTCGAGGTGGCGGCCCGCACCGGCGGCGGTGACCCGGCCGGTAACCCCACCCTCTTCGACGCCATCCAGAAGGCCAAGAAGAGTTCGGTCCCGAACGACAACATCGACCGCGCGGTCAAGCGCGGCTCCGGCCTGGAGGCCGGTGGCGCCGACTGGCAGACCATCATGTACGAGGGGTACGGCCCGAGCGGCGTGGCCATGCTGATCGAGTGCCTGACCGACAACCGCAACCGGGCCGCCACCGAGGTCCGCACGGCGTTGACCCGTAACGGTGGTTCGCTCGCCGACGCCGGCTCGGTGTCGTACATGTTCTCCCGCAAGGGCGTGGTGATCGTCCCCAAGGCCGACACCACCGAGGACGACGTGATGATGGCGGTCCTCGACGCCGGGGCCGAGGAGGTCAACGACCTCGGTGAGGCGTACGAGGTGGTCTCCGAGCCGACCGATCTGATCGCGGTCCGCACCGCCCTGCAGGAGTCCGGGATCGAGTACGAGTCGGCCGAGTCCGCCCTGATCCCCAGCGTCAACGTGCCGTTGGACGAGGACGGCGCACGCAAGATCTTCAAGCTGATCGACGTGCTGGAGGACTGCGACGACGTGCAGAACGTCTACGCCAACTTCGACGTCTCGGACGACGTGATGGCGGCGGTGGACGCCTGACGGTCGTGCCGGCACACCGGTTCCCGCCGGGCGACGTGGTCGTCCGGCGGGAGATCCTGCGTGGTGAGGTCTGGTTCGGCTGCCCCACCATCTGCGTGGCGGACACCGACGACCTGTTGGCGCTCTATCTGCCGCCGGGTGCCGAGTTCGGCTTCCCGGAGCACGGCGAATTCCCCTGCGGCCGGCACCCGTGGCAGACGGCGGGGCACACCGCGTGGTCCGGGCACGGCAAGCTGATGCTGCACCGCCCGGGCGAGGCGCACTCGGTCGACGTCTTCTGGACCGGGCCGGACCGCACCTTCGCCGGCTGGTACTTCAACCTCCAGGACCCGCTGCGGCGTACCCCGATCGGGGTGGACACCCTCGACCACGAGCTGGACCTGTGGTGGGCGGCGGACGCCGACCGGTACGTCTTCAAGGACGTGGAGCTGTTCGCCCAGCGCCTCGTCGAGGGGCGTTACCCGGGCATGGCACAGGCGATCCGGGCCGAGGGGGACCGGATCGCCGCGCTGCTCGACGCGGGGCAGCGGTGGTGGGACGAGGGCTGGGCGCACTGGCGGCCGGAGCCGTCCTGGCCGGTGCCGCAGCTGCCGCCCGGCTGGGCTGCCGTGCCGTGTTGACCTGACCCGCCCCCGCGCGGGCCGGGGGTTCCCGGACCGTGCGACGGGCCCGGCGTGGGTACGCCGGGCCCGTCGGGTGCTGGTTCTTTCAGCGCGTCTGGCGGCGTGTCTTCACGGCGCTGTCGATCAGCCCCCAGACCACCACCCCGGCGGCGCTCAGCGCGATGACGACTCCGAGGGTGTCCCGGTTGTCCTGGTCGGCGAGCCAGCTCAGCCGGTCGGCCAGGGCCGGGTTGAGCAGCCGGTCGGAGAGCGCCAGCCAGGCCACCGGCACCGCGAACGCCACGTCGAGCAGGCCCTTCACCCCGAACAGCGGCCAGGTCCAGCGTCCGGTCCGGTACTTGACGATCTCGAACCCGATGCTGGCGGCCAGCACCACGATCAGCGCCGGCAGCCAGAACGACCACAGCGCCGGGTCGAGGATCGGGATGTTGCCGCCGTCGGTGTCGTGCACCCACGACTGGTAGTGCTGGAAGGGCAGGTATCCGATGGTCAGCGCCAGCATGGCCACCGAGGCGACGGTGTCGGCGAGGGAGACGTCCCGGTGGGTGGGTACGTCGGGGAGCTGGTCGACGGTCCAGCCGGGCATCGTGGTGCCCGGCTGGCAGCGTTCGATGAGGGCGAACGTCAGGGTGAGCCAGAAGGTGATCTGCACGCCCACCTGCATGGCGACGACGATCCCCCGGCCGATGGCGCCGAAGCCGTTGCCCTGTGCCACCTCGACGACCACGACGACCGTGCCGACGATCGCCGGGATGAAGCTGAGCAGCAGTTTGAGCAGCCGGAGCCAGACGAGGTAGTAGGTCGGGCCGATGAGCTGGAGCCGGCGGTCGGCGTACCGGGAGGCCAGCAGGTCCGGGTTGCCCAGCTCGGTGAGCACCTCCCGCTCGGCGGTGGCGGTGTGCTGGCCGCCGCCGCTCCGGTCCTCGATCATGTCCTCGATCGAGGCGCGCAACTCGGTGGCGATCTCGTCCCGACGCTCGGCGGGCACCGAGCGGAGCGTCGCCGCGAGGTAGCGGTCGGTCAGGGTGTTCATCGGTCGGCTCCTTCGATCAGCCCGGTCACGGAGGTCTGTACGGCGGCGAGGTCGTCGAGCAGGCGGGCCAGGACCGTCTCTCCGTCGGCGCTGGTGCGGTAGAACTTGCGCGGTCGGCTCTCCTGGGTGTTCCACTCGCTGGTCAGCAGCCCCTGCTCCTCGAGTCGTCGGAGCAGGGGATAGAGGGTGTTGGCGTCGACCGGGAAGCCGTGCCGGGTGAGGCGTTGCAGCAGCGCGTAGCCGTAGCCGGGTTGGCGCAGGGCCAGCAGGCTGGCCACCACCACCGTGCCGCGACGCAGCTCCTGGAGATGGGTCCGCAGGACCTCCTCGCTAATCATGTGTCACACCATACTGTGTGACACACACTAATGTCGAGGACGACAGCAATGTTGGCGATGCCACCATGCGAACCGGGGCGTCGGGGAGAACCCCCGACGCCCCGGCCCGGACCGGCGGTCAGCAGGAGTGGCCCTGGCGGAAGGCCCGCTCGACGTGATCCGCCAGCCCGACCTGGAAGTAGCCGACACCCGGCCGGATCGGGTGCCCGGTGAACAGCTCGACCCGGTTGCCGAACCGCACCAGGTAGGCCGTGGCGTCCCCGGCGTCGTTGTGGATCAGCGCGCCCCGCGGACCGTAGATCTGCTCCAGTTCGGCCCAGGACATGCCCACGCTCGCCCCGGCCGGCGAGCGGGGCGGTGCGGTGGCGGTGCCCACCTCGACCAGCCGCCCGTTGCGGAAGGCCACCATGATCACACCTGCCCACTCACCGGTGACGCCGGCCGTGACCACGCCCTCGCAGTCGAGGGCCGTCCAGTCGATCAGTCCGGCCGAGGTGAGCCGGGTCAGTGACGCGCCGATCCGGAACGGTCCCGCCCCCCGGACGCTGAGCAGGTCGGTGCTGCCGGCCGGGCGGTCCGGCGAGAGGGCCACGGTGGCGCCGGGCCGGACCCCGGGGCCCGGCCCGGCGGCCCCGGCCGGCCCGGCCGGGACGACGGCGGCGGCCACGGCCAGCACGCCGGTGAGCAGGATGGTGGGAAGACGACGCATGACGGCACTCCTTCGCAGGTACGGGTCTGTCGTGCTGTTGGTCTCCGCCCGGCCGGATTCCGTTCGTCGGTTTCCTGACAGGTCCCGGATGCCCCGGACGCCGACAGCGGTCGATGCCGGCTACCGTGCGGTGGGGGTGGGGCGATGAGCACTCCGGCGTGGATCGGCTCCTACCGGATCGAGCGGCTGCTCGGCGCGGGCTCCTTCGCGACCGTCTGGCTCGGCCACGACCCGGTCCTCGACTCCCGGGTGGCGATCAAGGTGCTCGCCGAGAACTGGAGCCACGACCTGCGGGTACGGGAACGATTCCGGGACGAGGCCCGGCTGCTGCGGCGACTCGACCACCCCCGGCTGGCGCGGGTGCACGCGGTCGGTGAACTGCCCGACGGCCGACCGTACGCGGTGCTGGCCCTGGCCGACGGCGGCAGTCTGCGGGACCGGCTGGCCGCCGGACCGCTGCCGGTGCCGGTGGCCCTGGCCCTGCTCGACGAGATCGCCGCCGGGGTCGCCGTGCTGCACCGCCAGCGGGTGGTGCACCGCGACCTCACCCCGGGCAACGTGCTCTTCACCTCGACCGCCGACGGCGAGCGGGTGGTCATCGCCGATCTGGGGCTGGCCAAGGCGCTCGCCGCCGCCTCCGGGCTGACCGCCCGCGCCGGCACCCCCGGCTACATGGCGCCCGAGCAGGACGATCCCCTCGCCGTGGTGGACACCCGCAGCGACGTGTTCGGGCTGGGCCGGCTCGGCCTGCGGCTGCTCGGCGGCCCCGACCAGCGCGTGGCCGGGGTGCCCGCGCCGGTGGCGGCGGTGCTGCGGCGGGCCACCGCACCCCGCCCCGCCGACCGTCACTGCGACGCGGACGCCTTCCGGGCGGCGCTGCGCCAAGCCATCCGCCGGCCCGGCGACCCGGGCCCGGCGGGAGCACTGCCACCGGGGACCGGGTCCGCCGACGACGCTCCCCGCCCCGGCCGGGCCGGCCGCGCTCTCCACCGTGACCGCGCCGACCGCGCGGGTCGCGCGGGTCGCGCGGTCGGCGCGGACCATGCGGATCGGGCGGGTCGGGCAGATCGGGTGGTGGCGGGGCCGTCGGGGTTCCGGCGGGGAGCGGCCCACCGGCTCCGCCTGGTCGGGGCCGCTGCCCTGGTGCTCGTCGCGGTGGGGGTGACCGCCGGCGACGCAGGCGCCCCCGCGCCGGACGCCGGGCGGGGTCGCAGCGGCCCGGTGAGCGTCACCCTGCCGGCCGGCTGGCGGGCCGCCGGGACGGGCTGGGCCGGCCGGTACGACGAGCGGGGGCGGCTCGAACCGGCGCTGGTCGTCTCGCCCGACCCCGGCCGGTGGGCGACCGACCCGACGGTGCCCGGGGCCTTCGTCGGGCTCTCCGCCGGCCTGGCCCGGCAGACCACCCCGGCGGACTTCGTCGCGCAACGCCCGCACGCCGACTGCGTGGCCGGGCCCGTGCGGCGCACCCGGCGGGGCGGCGTGGAGTGGGTGGTCGCCGGGTTCAGCTGCCCGGCGGGGCGTCCGGTGCTGGTCGAGGCGGCGGCCCGCGCCGGCCGCGACGGCCTGCTCTATGCGCAGATCGTCCCGCCCCCGGGCGGCGGGCCGGAGTTCGTCGACACGCTGCTGGCCGGGGTACGGGTCCGCCCGGCCGACGGTTAGACCACCACCACCGTGACCGGATATGTCTTGCCGCCCTGCGGGATGGTCACCTGCACCGTGCCGGAGTGGACGAAGCGGATGTCCACCACCCCGGCCTCGTAGTGGCTGGAGACCAGGTCCTCCCGGTCCACCTCGACCTCGCCGGGCCCGATCCCCTGGATGCGGAGCACCCCACCGACGCTCAGGCAGAGCGACTTCAACAGGGCCAACTCGGTGTCGGAGACCACCAGGTCGTAGCGGACCGGGCCGAGGCAGGCCTGCGGCCGGGGGCTCGTCGACGGCGGGCGGGTGCCGGCGGTCGGGGTCCGGCGTGGCGGCGAGGGGGTGTGCCGGGCCGACGGCGCGCTGACGGCGCTGACGACCGGGCCGGCCGAGGTGGGTACCGCCGTGGCCGGGGCGGTCGGGGCGGTCGGGGTCGCGGGGGCGACCGTCGGGGTCGCCGACCGGACCGGCAGCGGCGCGACCGGGGTCGGTCCGCAGGCCGTCACGGGTACGAGCGCCAGCAGGGTGATCAGCAGCCGGCCCGGCCAGGGGCGCTCACTCACCGGTCAGCCGTTGCCGGACCTGCCGGCGGGCCAGGTGGACCCGGGACTTCACGGTGCCCTCCGGCACGTCGAGCAGGGTGGCGATCTCCCGGTAGGGCAGGCCGAGCACGTCGCGCAGGGTCAGCGCCTCGGCGACCTCGGGGCGGACCGCGTCCAACGCGTCGAGCAGGTCGAGCCGGGTGCCGGCGACCACGCTGGTGCGCCGGGGGTCGGGTGGGTCGGGCAGCGGCACCCCATCGGCCTCGACCTGCCAGCGTCGACGCAGTGCCCGGTAGGTGGAGCGGGCCCGGTTGGCGGTGAGCTGGTAGAGCCAGGTGTGGAACGACGACCGGCCCTCGAACCGGTCGATGCCCCGGGTCACCGCGAGCAGGGCGTCCTGGCAGGCCTCCTCGGCGTCCTCCCGGTGCGGCAGCAGCCGGCCGCAGAGCCGCAGCACCTCGGGGCGCACCGCTGTCAGCAGCGCGTCGAGGGCACCCGGCTCGCCCCGGGCGGCGGCGCCGGCCAGGTCGTCTATGTCGTTCGCGAGGAGCATTCCGGTCCCTGTCCGCCGTGATGTGGTGCCGTCGAGGCTATGTCGCGGCACCGGCCCGGCGGGTTCCCGAGTCGGCCAGCCGACCGATGCCGCCGACCGCCGGACCGCCGGACGGGGAAGCTCACCTGCGGCCGGCCGAGTTTCATGTCACACCATGCAAGTTTGCAGTGGCTGCATCTTTGTTCCTAGGCTCCAGCACATGACCATCGACGAAGGGCTCGGGCGGCGGGACCGCAAGAAGCGTCAGACCCGCGCCGCGTTGGCCGCCGCCGCGCTGCGCCTGGTCGCCGAGCGGGGGCTCGACCAGGTCACGGTCGAGGAGATCAGCGAGGCGGCGGACGTCTCCGCCCGGACCTTCTTCAACTACTTCGCCACCAAGGACGACGCGCTGGTCGGCGACACCGAGGGGGACCGGGAACGGGTGCTGCGGGCGCTGGCCACCGTACCGGCGCAGGTGCCGGCGCTGACGGCGATCCGGTCGGCCCTGTCCGGCGTGATCGACGAGGTGGAGGGTGACGCCGCGTTGTGGCTGCTGCGGATGCAGGTGGTGATGCAGCACCCGGTGCTGCTGGCCCGGCTGGTCTCCGGCAACGCGGCAACCGAGCAGGCCATGGTCGAGGCGCTCGCGGCGCGCACCGGCCATTCGCCGGACGACGGCTATCCCGCCCTGGTGGTGGCGGTCACCGGAGCCGCGTTGCGGACCGCGATGGTCCGCTGGGCCACCGGCGGCGGGTCCCGCTCCCTGGCCGAACTGCTCGACGAGGCGTTCGCCGCCGTCGCCGCCGGGCTGCCCGACCCCCGTGCCACCGACCAGCCCGGCGCGACCGCGCCGGGCGTGCACCGCACCCCGTGAGGAAACGTGTCATGACCGCAACTGCCGAGCCGATCCCGCCGACCGGGGCGGGTGCCGGCCGGATGTCCCGCCGGGAGATCCTCCAGGCACTCTCCGGCCTGATGGTGGGCATGTTCGTGGCGATCCTCGCCTCGACGGTGGTGGCGAACGCGCTGCCACGCATCATCGCCGAACTCCACGGCAGCCAGACCGTCTACACCTGGATCGTCACCACCGAGCTGCTGGCGATGACCGCCACCGTGCCGCTGTGGGGCAAGATGGCCGACCTCTACAGCAAGAAGCTGCTCATCCAGCTGTCGCTCGGCCTGTTCGTGCTCGGCTCGCTGATCGCCGGGCTCGCCCGCAACGTGGAGACCCTGCTCGCCAGCCGGATCGTGCAGGGCGTCGGCGCCGGCGGGATGACCGCCCTGGCGCTGATCGTGATGGCTGCCATGATCCCGCCCCGGGAACTGGGCCGGTACGCCGGCATCTTCGGCGCCGTGTTCGGCGTCGGCACGATCGCCGGCCCGCTGATCGGCGGCGTCATGGTCGACACCTCCTGGCTGGGCTGGCGGTGGTGCTTCCTGATCGGCGTGCCGTTCAGCCTCATCTCGATCGTCCTGCTGCAACGCACCCTGCACCTGCCGGTGGTCCGCCGCAAGGCGCGCATCGACTGGTGGGGCGCCCTGCTGATCACCGCAGGCGTGTCCACCCTGCTGGTCTGGTCGTCGCTGGCCGGGCACCGGTTCGCCTGGGCCTCCGGCTGGACCGCGCTGATGGTCGTCGGTGGGCTGGTGCTGCTGGCCCTGGCGGTCTGGGTCGAGTCGAGGGTGCCCGAGCCGATCATCCCGCTGCGCATCTTCCGCAGCCGTACCGTCACGTTGACCACGGTCGCCAGCGTGCTGGTCGGGGTGGCCCTCTTCGGCGGCACGGTCTTCCTGTCGCAGTACTTCCAGACCTCGCTGGGCAAGTCGCCTACCGTCGCCGGCCTGATGAGCCTGCCGATGATCCTCGGCCTGCTGGTCTCCTCCACCGTCGCCGGTCAGCTCATCACCCGGTTCGGCCGGTGGAAGGTCTACCTGGTGGTCGGGGCGGCCGTGATGACCGTCGGGATGCTGCTGCTGAGCACCATCGACGCCGACACCGGCGTACCGCTGCTCTCGCTCTACATGGCGGTGCTCGGCACCGGCGTGGGCATGCTCATGCAGAACCTGGTCCTCGCCGCGCAGAACGACGTGCCCGCCCACGAGCTGGGCGCGGCCACCTCGGTGCTGACCTTCTTCCGCAGCATGGGCGGGGCGATCGGGGTCAGCGCCCTGGGCGCGGTGCTGGCCAACCGGGTCACCGGCCTGATGATCGAGCGGCTCGGCCCGGCCGCCGGCGCCACCGGCGGTGGCACCACCGAGGTGCCCGACCTGTCCGCGTTGCCCGCCCCGGTCCTGGCGATCGTGCGGGACGCGTACGCCACCGCCACCTCGGAGTTGTTCCTCATCGGTGCCCCGATCGCCCTGCTCGCCCTGATCGCGGTCCTGTTCATCCGGGAGAAGCCGCTGCACGAGGTCAGTGGCGACGAACGGGCCGAGCAGGAGGCGGCGGCCCTGACCGCGATGCACTGACGTCGTCGACGACGGTCCCGCGCCCAGTCTCCGGCCCGGCGCTGCCCTCGCTGCCGTCGGAGAGGGCCACCAGGTAGGTCTGCCGGTCCCGGTGGTCGACCGCGACGAACCGGTCGGCGAAGATCCAGTACGCG